>JAAZLY010000084.1 GCA_012799115.1 Bacillota bacterium | reverse complement strand
TCCAGTTGTTAAAGCAGCAAGTTATTGTCTGTTCCATGCATCGGATATGGTACTCTCGCACGGAACTACCTTAACGATGGAACGGGCCAAGAATCCGGATTCTACCTTGTTCGACCAAGTCCAACAAGGACTCCGTCCCTTCGAGAGTGTCGTAGCTTACCCACCAAACCAAGTCTACATCGGCAACATGAAGCCAGATGAGCTTAGCCAGATATCCCAGCCTTGGTATGAGAATCCTGTAGAGGCAAATAGAAAAGGTAAGTATGGTGAAATCTTCCCCATGGATGAGTTCATCGCCATGATGAAGCTCGTCGACTCCTTTGAGTTAGTTGTCCTCGAAGATGGATTTGCCAAAGATGTAACAGCACGCCTCAAGGATCACCCGCTCTTTACCGAAGCAGACTTCGCAGTCCTAGCTAAGACAAGTACTCTAGAGGATATCAATGCTCTTCTCTCCAAGAATACTGCAGTTCCCCTGGAGTTTGCCGGAAAAGTAGTTGGTTGTGTTAAGAGGGCCCATGAGTCTGACATCAACCTGAGTGCCGATATCATGTTTGAGAATCTAGCAGCTAAAGCTGGCGGCGTACTCAGCCTAAGACATCTCTTGTGGAACAATAACATTGATCCCGCTACAATAGACTATGTTATCGAGACTTCCGAAGAGGCTGCCGGCGATATGAACCAACGCGGCGGCGGAAACTTTGCCAAAGCGGTAGCTGAGAAATCTGGTTGTGTCAATGCCACCGGTTCTGACACCCGCTCCTTCTGTGCTGGCCCTGCCCATGGTATTGTTAAGGCTACCGGATTAGTGAAGTCTGGTATATATAAGAACGTAGTTGTTGTCGCCGGCGGAGCCACAGCCAAGCTTGGCATGAACTCGAGAGACCACGTCAAGAAGGAAGTACCTGTGCTAGAGGATTGTATGGGTGGCTTTGCCCTCTTGATCGGCTCTGATGACGGCGTTAACCCCATCATCCGCACAGATGCCATCGGACGTCACAAAGTAGGTACAGGTTCGTCACCACAAGCTGTTACAACTGCATTGGTAACCGCCCCCCTCGATGAAGCGGGACTTAGCATTACCGATGTTGATAAATACAGTGTGGAAATGCAAAACCCTGAAATCACTGTACCTGCTGGCGCTGGTAATGTGCCAGAAGCCAACTACAAGATGATTGCTGCGCTCGGTGTGAAACAAGGAGCCCTTGAGCGGACCGAGATTAACACTTTTGTTGAAAAGCACGGTCTACCAGGTTGGGCCCCCACACAGGGACATATCCCCTCAGGTGTACCTTATATAGGATTTGCCCGTGAAGGTATCCTGGAAGGAACACTCAATAGGGTAATGATTGTGGGTAAAGGTAGTCTCTTCTTAGCTCGCCTAACCAACCTCTTTGACGGAGTCTCCTTCATCCTAGAGCGCAATCCAGGCAAAGGCGCAGCAACCACAGTTCAGGCCGAAGAAATGGTGACTGTTGGTGTCACCCTCCTTGGCAGCGAACATGGTGTCCAAGAAGTTGTACGTGGAGCAGAACTTGCCCAGCGCAAACACAAGAATATTCGAGTTGTTGCTATCGGACCTAAGGGAAGCACTTCGTTACCGACATTCGAAGCGAACACCGAAGAAGAGCAACGTACTACAATGGAGAATCTCCTTAAGACTGGCGAAATTGATGCTTGTGTAACGATGCACTACAATTTCCCCCTTGGAGTTACAACGATCGGTCGCGTCATCGCCCCTGCAACCGGCCGGGAAATGCTCATCGCATCCACAACCGGCATGTCCGCGGGTAACCGGACCGAAGCCATGTACAAGAACGCCATCCTCGGCGTTGCTGTAGCCAAGGGCTTGGGAATCGAGAACCCAGAAGTCGGCATTCTAAACGTAGACGGTGCGCTTAGCACAGAACGTTCACTACGCGAGCTGGAGAAGGAAGGTTACACCATTAATTGGGCCACCTCCGGACGTTCAGACGGCCAGGCAGTCATGCGTGGCAATGATGCCCTCACTGGATCTTGCGATGTACTTGTTACGGATTCCTTGACCGGAAATATCCTAGTCAAGATGCTCTCGGCCTTTACCACCGGTGGTAGCATTGAGAGCGCAGGCTATGGCTATGGTCCAGGCGTTGGTGAAGGTTACAAGCAGATCGTCAATATCGTCTCACGTGCCTCTGGCGCCCCAGTTATCGCAGGTGCAGTTGAGTACGCCGCTGATATGGCTAAGGCTAAGTTGCCAGAACTCGTTGAGGCCGAACTCCAGGCTGCCAAACTGATTAAGGTTGCAGCAGAAGGCGGAGTGGAGAAACCTCCTGCAAAACCAGTGGATCAAGAGATTACTGGTATCGACGTACTAGAGATCGAAGACGCAGCAGAGGCCCTTTGGAAGGAAAACATTTATGCCGAAGCTGGCATGGGATGTACAGGTCCCGTCATTATGGTCGCCCCTGAGGATCTGGAAGTTGCTAAGCAAAAACTCGTTGCACTTGGTTTCATTAACAACTAACAACTCTTTGATCTACAAAGGAACGCCATTGGTCTGTAAGACCTCGGCGTTCCTTTTGCTTTTCAATCCACCCGTGTCCCCTCAAAATCCTTGAGATTTACTGTCACATTACCAAAACTAGAGCGTATCACAACAGGATGCACACCATCGCCAGATTGACCACGGGCAACTAACTTATTATTCTGCTGAGTATCCATTTGAAACGGAGCCTTGCCTGCGAGGACGCCATTGACAACCTCAATATCAAAATCATAACCGCCGTCGATGGTGAGGAACTCTACTTTACTTGTGGAGAACGAATCGTTGAGCGTAATGGGTCCAGCGATTTGGCGTAGATCCAAGACACCAAAGTTACTTTGGATGCTTGCGGTTCCTTCCAAACCCCAAACCGTTACTTCGGAGAAACTAGTATTCAGACTCAGGAATCCCCTGAAGTTGTGAACTCTCACTTGTCCGAAGTTCTGTTCGACACTGACTTCCATACCAGCTGGAACTTCTACTACAAAGCTTAGCCACACCTCCGGCATTTCATCCTCTTGTCCTTCGGATATCTCATACCGAATCTCGGAGCCCCAGATCGTTTCCACTACTTCAAACGTATCCAATATCTCCTCGCTATCCGCCCCGATCGTAGCGTGCACTACAATCTGATCAGTATCAGTGGAGCGAAGTTCAACATTACCACGTTGTCCCTTCAGTACCAGTGATGACAACTCCTCACCAGAGTTGACAAAACTCTGACTCTTCTCCACCGCCGGCGCCTTGATACCGGGGCTAACATTGAAGTGAACCGAGGGCTGCTTGGTGGAGTTGGGTCCTCCGAAATAACGAATATCGGCAACAAAAAGTACAGTGAGTAGCAATAGTACAGCCAATGTTATACGACGAATTTTCATTGCTCTCCCCTCCTATCCATTGACTTCCACGTAGTGTTCGAAAAGGTAGCTTGTAAGAACGAGCACGGCAAGCACTCCGATCCAACTCCCGATTTCTGGAGCTAGATTCCACTCCGCTACAACTCCCTGTTCTAACTCTTCCAGACGAAAGAGCTTATGCAATGGAAGCGAGGGAAGCCAACGAAAGGCAGGTTCAAGTAGCACTCCAAGTCTATCCACTAACCAACCGCTCAGAATCAACGTCCAGAGTGCTACTAGGCCCTGTAACCTTCCCACCATTTTGCTGACCACAAAAGCCAATTGCACGAAAATGACGACGGAGGCAAGTGCGCATAGACTACCTAGATAGAGAAGGATGCCGTTTCGCAGAACCCAGGAGATACCTGGCACGACTTGCATACCGAATCGCACAAGGGGAGTAAAAAAGGTTAGTGTACCGATGATGATGACGGCCAAGAGGACTGTGTACTCGATCCAAATGGTCAGTAGTTTTGCAGTCATCACATACCAACCTGGAACGGGCAACACTAATAGAGTGTAGACCGTATCTTCACGCCACTCTGAACGCAGAGTCTGAAAGCTCTGCCACAACAGCCACAACGGCAAGAAGACAAGGGGGATAGCGATGACTGCCAGTGAAGCTTCCATGGGCCAAGCAGACGATGCCATCTTTAGCCGTACAATGCCAAACAAGATGATTGTAATACCTGATAGAAATCCAACAGGTAAAAGGCTTGCCTGCAGATCTTTTTTCAAAAGCTGTAAGAATCGTCTCATTAGGCAAATACCTCCTTAAACAGATCGTTGATCGATCTTCCATACTGAGTCCGTAAGTCTTCCGCATTGCCCTTTAAATTGATCGTTCCCTCGTCAAGGAACACCACGCCATCAAAAAGCTGTTCGGTATCTCCCACGGCGTGGGTAGATATAATCATAGTTTGTTCCTCACTTTTGAACTGACGAACAATACCTTCCACAATCCGATCACGAGAAGCCGGGTCAATGCCGCTAAAGGGTTCGTCTAGTAGAATCAAAGGTGCCTTTCGTGCCAAGGCCAGAATCAGCTTGAGACGGGCTCGCATGCCCTTTGATAACGAACTCACTTTCTTCGTGGGGTCTAGTCGCATGAAACCTAGAAGTTCCTCTACCCTGTCTTCTTGCCAATCATCATAGAATGTCGCAGTGAAATCTATGGCCTGCCTGATTGTCATCCAGCGATAGAGATTCTCTACCTCAGGTACAAAAGCAATCTGGGCTTTAGTGAGGCGGGAAGGAGCCTGCCCTAAAACGCTGATCTCTCCTCCATCAGGATTTACTAAGCCCACAACGCACTTAAGCAGGGTTGATTTTCCGCTACCATTTGGTCCTAAGAGCCCCCAAATCTCCCCTTGGGGTAGAGATAGATCGACACCCTTAAGGGCCTCAACCTTGGGGTATTTCTTTCGTAGTCCACTTACAACTAGCGCGTTTGACGCTTTACTCATTGACCATTCACCTCATCTCCGTCTTCCAAGTCAGCAAAACGGCTCTTCAAGACCTCCATTATGGCCTCTTGGGAGAGGCCTAGCGCCCGAACAGATCGGACAAACTCATCCACAAGATTGGTTAGCATTTCGCTCTTCGTCTCCTCTACAATTTGATCACTTTGACACACAAAGGTACCTTGGCCCCTCAGGGTTTCTACCAGACCTAAGATCTCCATTTCTCGGTACGCCCTTTGCACTGTATTCGCGTTCACTTTTATTTGGGCCGCCAAGTCCCGCTGAGATGGAACTTTGTCTCCTGGCTTGAGCAGGCCGGTGACAATTTGACGTTTAAACTCTTCAATAATCTGCAAGTATATAGGTGTTGAGGTAGTGAAATCAATGTTCAAATTCAGGTCACCCCTTTCCGTCGTAGTGCACTAGTTACCTAGTACACTAATATGATACTACCCTAGCTTCGTATTTGTCAACCAGTATTTTAAGATTTTTTCTGTGCACACTAAACCAGGAGGTAAAGCCCGTGTATAATCAGTCACACTTCCTTGGCAAGTTCGCCATCGTCACACTAACAGCGCTCCTTACCCTCACATTGTTCGACAGTAACTCCTGGTGGAGGATACTTCTTCTAGCCATACCACTTACTCTACTCAATCTGTTCTTTACCGGTCTGAGCTTGCGGGACGCTTGGCCACGACTCTTGAGCGCATCTTTGCAGGGGGTCCTAGCAGCGCTTTTTTCCTTCCTGGTTGGCCTGACTGGGCTCCTACGGGTAACCTTGGGAACACTAGTGGGTTTGGCCCTTCTTCTAGCCTTGTTGGAGTACACTCTGGCGCGATTCTTTGTTCAACCATAGATAGGGCATAAAAAAGTGCCATAAACCACGGATGCCCCGTAGAGTATGACACAAATGAACTCCGCCCTTAGATGCCTGAACATGCCACCTTGACTGAAAAGAAACTAAGCCCCAGCTGAAAAGTAGTGGTATAATGTACCCATATAACGAGATAAGACAAGGCAAGGTGGGTGCATGTGGAAAAGACAACGAAATCCGAACTGATTTTAAAAGGCAACATATATAAGGTATTGATCACGCTGTCTACTCCTATTATTCTTAATAGTCTCATTCAGACCTTGTACAATCTAGTCGACGGCATTTGGGTAAGCAAGATTTCTTCTGTCCATTTTGCAGCCACAGCCTTTGTCTGGCCAGTCAACTTTTTGTTTATCTCCATTGGCTCTGGTTTATCCATCGCCGGAACTTCCCTACTGTCGCAGCTTGTGGGAAATGGCGACTACAAGCGCGCCAAAGTCTATACGGAGCAATTAATGGTACTGACAATCCTAAGCTCCTTTATCTTTACCGCTTTGGGATATGCCTTGAGTCCCTACATCATTCGCTTAATGGGGGGAACTGGAGATCTGGCCAGTTTAGGAAACACATATCTGCGTATTACCTTCCTAGACCTACCCTTCCTCTTCCTCTATTTCAACATTGGTTCCATCATGCATGCCCAAGGTGACACAATAACACCCATGATCCTCAGTGGCATCTCAGCGATTTTGAACGTGATCTTAGATCCGATCTTCATTTTTGCCTTTAACTGGGGTATCGCTGGTGCTGCCTGGGCGACGTTGGTTTCCAGAGCTCTTCTAGCGGGAGTAGGATTTTTCATGCTATTTAGCAAGCGTAATGCAATCGTTCCGAGCTTCAAGGGATTTCGCTTTGACAAGGGGATTGTCAGAGAGATTGTGTCTGTAGCTTTACCTTCTTCTATTGGGCAATCAGGGGCATCCCTAGGATTTATTGTACTGAACAGTTTTATCGCATCATACGGCACAGCCACCCTCGCCGCCTACGCGATGGTAAACCGCATCACTTCCCTTATTATGCAACCAGCAATGGGTATCGGGCAGGCCCTCACGACTGTGGTGGGTCAAAATGTCGGAGCACGCCAATCAGACCGAGTGAAGGAATCGTTTCTTAAGGCCCTCCGCCTCACTGTGCTCATCGGTGTCTTGGGAGCCGCAGTTCTCATTATTTTCGACGTACCCATCATCCACTTTTTTATGCAGTCCAGGGACGATCTTTCCGTCATCGAGCTTTCCCTTACCTACTTATTCTACGTATCCCTCTCCATGCCGTTGATGGGTATATTCAGTGTGTTCACGGGTTTGTACCAGGGTACAGGTAACACCAAATATTCCATGAGCATGGAAATCGGCAGGCTCTGGTTTGTCAGACTGCCGATGATCCTCTTTTTTAAACACTTCACCTCGTGGGGTTCCACGGGCATCTGGTTTTCGATGAGCTTCAGCAATCTCATTGTCTGCCTGTACGGATACTGGATCTTTGTTAAGAAGGGCTGGGAACGTAGCGTCCTGAATCTAGAGGATAAAGGAACAGCCGAGACCACGACCGCCGCGAGTTAATGGACTACCAGCCATAGACCCTTCCGCTGTCTGCCCTTCTACGAAAAGTTAGAGACACCCAGGAGTCCGAGTGGATTCCTGCGATTTTCCATCCCCCGTCCACAGGGCGAAATGTCATCTCAAGCTCAGAGTCGAGGGTGATTCTCTCGCGATAATCCCCGACATAGTGGCCCTTCTCACTTACACTGGCGACTACTATGTCGGGTTGCACATCCATGGCAACGATTTCGTGAGACAATTGATCGACTTGGACTACGTACTTCCTGAAGTCATGGCTCATACGAGAAACAAAGCCTTTCCAAGCTGATATTTGGTAGCCAGCACCCATATCAAAGGGGTAGACGATGAGATCTGCAATACGTTCGACATCGCGCAAACGCAGAGCCTCCGTGTACTCACTCAGAACTTCACGGATCTCCGCTTCAACTTCCATGCGAAAGGCTTCATCGACTACGACAGGTTTGGGTTCTCGCCTGCACACAACAATTGTGGTGATTGCGGTCACGACCAAGAACAAGCAGCCAAATGCAAGGAACCAACTGCGTTTCACTCCACTCCTCCTCTTCTCAAAACGAAGTAATCGAGCCAAGGTACCCGAGGAACACCAAGATCGTGATCAAAATCGTCTGACATTAATGGATCTTACCACATACGAAAGGTCGTAAAGCTCGTCGATATCGTTTCTGAAGGCATGGGACATTCTCGAGATGAGTCCCCCCTTACTCGATATCTTCACGCCGCCCCATCAATAATGCCCTAACATCCCTGCTAACATAGCTTTTCTCTCACAAATCTTGTAAACTCCGAACCCTAGGAGCAAGTGAATGAGCCCCACAAAAAACATGGCGGCCACGTTCCATAGTCCCAACTGAACCAAGCTCTCACCGCCGACCATCACCCGTGTGATCAATGCGGAACCATAACTACAGGGTAGGAGGCGCATCCACAGCACGCGTCCAGCTGGGACCGCGACCAGGGCAATAAGGAGAAACTGCACCATCTGCGTGTAACTATCAATCCTCTTAAGAACTAGGGTGATCCCACCTATGGCGAAACCAATACCCACACTGCCTAGTAAAGTGCCAACCACCAAGGGAAGGAGCGACAGAAAGTCTACATTTAATGTAACTCCCGTTGTGGCCAGCGCTGCAAGGAGTAGCACTACCACCAAGACTAGATTCGTGAAAAAACCCGCCACGACCTTGGCGCCCATAACCCAGCCAAGACCATGTGTTGACATATACAGTTGCTCCAAGGTTCCCTCTTGGGCTTCACTCCGCAAGGTATGGGACACATCTTGGTACGTTGCAAGCATGAAGAGCCAGAGAACATAGCCTACGACTAAGCCCTCAACCGTATCTCCTCCAACACCTGCCCAAGCTCTGACTCCTTGAAAACCACCTATGACAAGCAAGAAGATAACATAGAGGGTGATCATGCTACCTAGACTGTTGACCCAGTAGCGTCTGAAGACAATGAACTCCTTCTTAAGGAACGCCTGTAGCAAAAGAAGTTTCTTAAGCACCTTGGGAACCTCCCTTCACAATCTCCAGGAACACTCGTTCGAAGTTGTTTTGGTCTTGGTCAATGGATTCTATGATCGAATGATTGGATTCAAGAATGCCGATGACCTCGTAGAGGATTTGAGAATCCTCTAGACGCACACTGATAGAGGTACGATCAGGGGATTCTTCTTCCATGACTACGCCTTCCATGGCCAGGAGCGACGCCCTTTGACTGGGTGTCAACTGACCTTGAATCGTGATCGAATAAACCCTGACGCGAAAGAGATCCAAGAGATTATGTACACTGTCATCAGCCACAATTTTACCTTCATTCACAATAATCACTCGTTGGCAGGTGTCTTGCACCACATTCATGTCGTGGGTGGTGAGAATGATGGTCCGTCCCTGTTCCTTCACAATCTCGGTCAATAACTGACGAATTTCATAAGAGGCTTGTACATCAAGGCCCAAGGTTGGTTCGTCTAGTAAGACCACCTTGCTTTGGGAGATCAAGGCCACGGCAATAGCCAGTTTTTGTTGCATCCCTCTAGACAGTTTCCGCGCTTCCACATCCCTTTTCTCTCCAAGATTAAAACGCTCAAGATAGTGATCAATGTCTGCCCGCAGGCGCGCAGGGCTTTGGCCCCTCAAGGCTGCAAAAAACTCCAAGTTCTCCCGGGGAGTCAGTCTCCAATAGATATTGCGGTTACCCTCCAAGACTGCACTGACCTCTGCTAGAGCGGGAATCCTGCGATGTACTAGATCGATGCCATTAATGAAGATCTGTCCGGAGTTCGGCTTAATCAGGCCGCAAAGCATTTTCACCGTGGTGGTTTTTCCTGCGCCGTTTGGTCCCAAGAAACCTAATAGTTCTCCCTCTTGGACAGAAAAACTGATGCCGTCAACTGCTTTGACTGCGGGATGACCTTTCCGACTAGGGTAGGTCTTTTCTAGTGACTCAACACGGATCATAGACTCCCTCCTCTTCCCCGTTATCCCTTCATGATCTTTACATGTACCTTGCGATGCCGAGGTCCATCAAACTCACAGAAGTAGACTCCTTGCCATGTTCCTAGAAGCAACTGGCCGTTAACAATGGGTATGGTACAAGACGAACCCATGAACGAAGCCTTGATGTGGGCGTGGGAGTTCCCCTCATAGTGATGATAATCCCCTTCCACTGGAAACACCTGGTTCAGGCTGTGAATCATATCCCTGACCACGTCTGGATCACTGTTTTCATTAATCGTTACGCCTGCAGTCGTATGGGGTACATAGACCAAAACCAGCCCATCGCTCACCTGTTTTTCTTCCACACGCCTTTGAACATCCCGCGTCAGGTCAATGAACTGTTGGTCTTGGGTCGTCCTAACGTCTAGAATCATCGATCATCCTCACCTTTCCCGCACTTAGGAACTAGTATTTTCTTGAACATACAGAAGCTTAATCTTGGGCGAAGCAGCCATGCGCAAGCCTAATGCAGCTGTAATGAGGCCACCTACCACAAAGAGACTCGATGCTGAAAAACTATCGACTAATACTCCAGACAAGGCCATTGAAAGTGGCACAAGCATCTGCCCAATGCTATCAATGAGGCCATATACTCGCCCTCGATAGCCATCTGGTATGGTTTCTTGCAGCATGACTTGAAATGGTACGTTTACCAAGGTATTCATGACACCAATTAAAAGTAATGAGCCAGATAGGGTACTAATTGTACTTGTGATACCAAAGCTACCGTAAACGGATGGAATGGCGAAGAAGCCTAACAATCCCACGACAAGTCCCTGCATGGTGATGCCGGAGGTGAGGAGCGACTCCTTGCGGAACTTCTTGGTTAGGTATCCCACCGAGAGGGTCCCAAACAAGAAACCCACAGGAAGCATGGCTTGAACGACCCCGTATTGTTGAGCTTCTAGCCGAAGGACTTCCTTGCCAAAGTAAGGGAGAACTACATTTAGTAAAGGAGCTCCCAGAAAGTTCAGTGCGGTAGCATAGAAGATAAGGGAACGCAAACCAACACTTTCCCAAATATAGATGAATCCTTCCTTGAAACTTGTAAAGAACTGACCTGCGGGAGACGATTCTTGGCTAGGTACCTCGTCTCGCATCACAGCTGGAAAGCGGATAAAGGTTTCTGATAGAGCCGATAGCAAAAAGGCGACCCCATTGATGAAGAAAGCCCCGAAATAGCCTGTCGTACCTAGCAAGAAGGCGCCTAGCACGGGGCCGAGAATCATCGTAGCAGCTCTAGATAGATTATTTAAGGAGTTGGCTTTGACTAATTCATCCTTCTTCACAAGTCCCGGTATGGTCGCCGAAATGGCTGGTCCGAATAAGACTCCGCACAGGGAGGACAAGATGGTTGCCACATAGAGAATAGACATGGTCAGATGACCGGATTGGTAGATAAAGGCTAGACCTACGATAATTAGTCCTCGAATCACATCCATGGATACCACAATGGTCTTGCGATCCCACAAATCTGCCAACACACCTGTGAAAGGTGCCAAAAGAACCATTGGAATCGATGAAGCAAAGAGCATAGTCCCTAGGGCTGTGCCTGATCCTGTCAGGTCCAGGACCAACCATGTCAATGCCAGGTAATGAACCCCGTCGCCAACTTGTGATACTAGACGACCCCAAAAGAGAAGACCAAAATCACGATTAATGAAGAGACGCTGTCCAAGAGTTTGTCGGTTTTTTTCCATACCCATCCCTCGTCTTTCCTTGATGCGTCCATTCTACCTTGTACTGGCAAAGATCCCAACTACCCCTAGTCGGTTCCGTTCTCCGTCTCTAGGCTGAACTTAGCGTAGGAAGAGACTGAAAATACGTGCTTGCAGAGAGCTGTTTTCTGCTTGATAGCGCTCAAGTTGATCGAACAAGTAGGGGACAAATTCCATAAAGGTGGGATACTCTTCGCGATTGGCCTGATAGTACTCTAACTGGGCTAACACAAATCGAGTGAGGTAAAAACCACATCGTTCGTGGTTTTCTAGAATCGATATGTCCACCCCTGCTGCAAAGAGATCTCGGGCCGCGAGAACTTCCATAGCCCGTATCACTTGTTCATTGAGGAAATTCGCAGTAGAACTATAAGCCTGGCTAGCCATGATTTCCCTGACGGGCCAGAGTAAGGGGCGAAGCTGCTTGGTCCCCTTTGGATATGCTTCTAGACTTGGGTTTACAAAGGCATGCCCGAGCTCGTGCACAGTTAGGTTCTCCAAGCTTACTCCCGTAGGGAACTCTGGCCGCCCTTCACTAGTACCAAACTCACGGATAATCTGAAAGGCAATCCGATTGCCAGTAGCATCGATGGCGGTTGCCCCATAACCACCCCCCGGGAACATACTGGGAGTGACGATGAGGTGGAATTCTACGGGCGTCCAGCCAAAGAAGTCCTGGAGCCAACGTTCCACCAACCCCAAACGAAAGTCAACACGATACGGTGCCAGGGTTTCCTCTAGGTATGGCTCCCAATCGGCATAAAAAGATAAGAAATCCGCTTCTGCTGCTAGCTCTGCCAGGGCAATGCGAAACTCCTCCAGAGCATCACGTCCCTTGGCCCGGAGCACAAGATAACTGCTGTATTCGTAAACTAGGTCTAACTCGGGCAGGGGGCTCAGATGGCAAATAAAGGCAGGTGGAGCATCATAGGCAAAACCCTGTTTTGTCAGCTTCTCAGCCAAAGAAACGGCCCGATGGTCTTTATACGGGGCAAAGAATGCCTGCAAAGCTCGAAAATACTCGTTACCCGCTCCTTCAGGACCGCGGTCCTCAATCCAACTTGTCTGGGATAACACTCCTGCTAGGAGCTCCATTTCTGGACAGATCTCCAAAGAGTTCCCTTCAACTGCACTGGTACCTATCAGAACCACTAGGAACACAAGGAGCATAACCTTACGTGCCATTTCACTTCCATCTCCCTCTACTATCAAAAAATATTTCTGAAAAATTGCCGAAAACAGGCTTCCTTGGTTAGGTATTCCGCCATTCCCAGGCTAAGGCTTGGAGGATATCCTGAACCAGGGTACAGAACGGGCGAAAAATCATTAAGTCCATGGCCTAGTGTTTACGAAATGCGAACGACTATTAATAGTGTTGACTCTAATTGACTCCAATGTTATACTTTAGGTGAAATCTCCGAAGACCTCATAGGGAGTGGGGGAACCAGTCTTTTGGGGTGAATCTTTCCGAGGCAACAGCCAAGGCAAGAAGGGCGACTTGGGCGTCCTAACCCGTCAGCTAACCTCACAGGAGTACACCAAGCGTATTGCTGTTTTTGTTTTTGACAAAAACAGCCAGCGCTTTTTGTTTTCCCCAAAATCATTTTCGAGAGGAGATTCATCATGAAAAAGAGCCTGAACCATCGTCCCCATGTTTTGACTGTTACTCGGAGTACCGACAAAATGGATATTAAGAAGTTTCTCGACTGGGAGAAACACCCTCGTCAGAAACAAACCCAATCCATTAACCAACACTTACCGATTCACCTGATGTTCTAAATAGACACACAATCACCTTCTTGTCCCGGGCCCAGAACCCCGGGACTTTGCTTTAGAAGAGAAGTGAAATGCCCGCCATCCCTTTGGCGATCGTTAGCTCCGTCCGATCTGTGAACCTCCAGTGAAAGTGTAGCAAACCTTCCTCACCGCTGCGTTTCAGCATGCTGACACCTAGGTCTCCTAGAAAAGCCTCCATTCTCACTTGCCAGCCCAGACCTTCGTTCCCCAGGTTGGCCCCGATCCATACTCTTGTTAGAAACGAGCTATACAGATCATATTCCAGCCAAGGGCGAAGTCCCTGTTCAGACAGACTTACCCCACCCCGCCACCTTGCGGCTGGCGACAAGACAAGTTCGAACCGCCCAGGATAGCCTAAGCTCACCATATGCCTTTCCCGCAGCTCCTTCGTTTCAAAGTCAATCATAGGCAGGTGGACAGTATAGAGTTCATGCAGCCAAAACTCCTCAATCTGCTCTTGGCCTTGGAAGGCTGGACCTACCAGGAGCAGCGGAACAAGTAAGTCCGTACTTGTTACTCCAGAATGATTACCCTTCATGGCTGTAACGGCACGAGGGATCTTGGGAGAATCTAGGATCGCTACGATCTCCCCAACCTGCGGATTGCTCAAGTAGTTATAGAAATTGGGTGGTATAGCAGGATATATGTGTTCCTTGGTCTGCCTGAGCCATTCATCCTTGGGCAAGTATACCCCTTCGAGTCCTAATGCTTGATAGCCGAAGTAATCATCACCTACCGCACTATAGGCGTAGGTTCCGTCCTTATGTAGAATCTCAAAGTATCCATGGGACGTATAGCCCCGGACGAGATCCTCTGATACCCTAACGAGACTGATATCGACCTCTGTGTTTTCAGCAATCTCCTGGGCCAAGCGATATTTCTCATCAGGGGCATGCAAGTAAATATTAGGATAATCCAGGTAACGAAGCTCATCTTGAATCAGTTCAGTTAGCATGGCATGGTATCTGACGGTCTCAACACCCTTGGTTACCATGCCATGATCCGAATATAGAACTAGGTTGGCACCGTCTAGACGGCCACTCTTGGCTACGACTCCTAGATAGTGATCGAGAGTGCGAAGACTCTTCAGATGGGCTTCACGACCAAACATGTGACCTGCAACATCGCTGTGAAACCAGTACAACTCAACAACGTCCTGGGTCTCCCAGATGCGGTCAAGATTAAGTAGTGATAAGCCAGACACGTGATGCAAGGGTGGCAAGCCAACGGCAAAATGATGGCGACTTCGGCGTGGAAATCCAGAGAACATCTCAAGAAAGACGGGCACAATGCCCACTTCCCTGTCGTTCTCGCGATCTAGGTATCCCCAACCTATCGATTTGCCTTGGGAGTTATCCGCACCAAGCTTGATGCGCGGCATGATGATCTCCGTTCCTCCAGGATAAAGGGTGAGACCATGTCTTACGTGCTGTCCATTCTGAAAAAGATCAGCAATATTGGGAAGATGCCCCGCCTCTAACGCTGCAAAGAAGTCTTCGGAAGAAGTCGCATCCAAATGTATGATCAAGAACTTGTTCTCCCTGCCCCTACCTAGCGCGGTAGAACCAAGGAGAAGAACAACTAGAACTATCATAGACAGTTTAAATGAAAATGCAGCAGTGTTTTTTGGTCCAAACATGTTAAACTCCTTATTGCGAATAATACGATGGTAATGGTAGTCAGGAGAAGATCCACATTCTGAGGGCCTTAAGACGGTGCCCATTAACCCAGGACAGCAAACCACGGACGAATCGAGCAGGAATTGCGCCTCCGCTCATCGGTACAATCGAACGAAGGGGCATCTCCAAGGTACTAGTCCAGCTCATAATCCAAAGCGGATCGTTCTCATCCTTAGCCCCCGTCATCTTCCACAGATACCTCTTAGCGAAGGCAAGTACGAGACGCCCGAGGAGTGTTACCCCCAAATCCTGCAGTGTTGAGTTGTTGTGAAATCGCTCGGGCCCCTGATAAGCCTGGGGGTATTCCCGGTTGTAGAGGGTTTGAAAGTCTGCCTGAGAAATCCGGGTATTGGCATCGTTGAGGTGATAATAAGCCGGTATACTTGCACGATAATCGGGAACCTTTACCTCAGACAACCTAGACTCGATCTGAACCGTGCCACTGAGGGGCAAGTTGCGAGAGGATGTCCCAACCGAAATCTGATATTCCCCGGGTTCGACATGCCAATCTCCGATTTCCACGTTATAGTAGGCAAAGGCACGGCCGCCTAGCAAGAACTCGACCCTTCTTGACTCCCCAGGTTCTAGGTGAATCTTGTGAAATCCCTTCAGTTCCCGAACTGCCCTAAAAAGAACGGAATCAGACTTCCCCACATACAACTGAACGACTTCGGCACCAGCACGGGACCCAATGTTTCTCACTGTACACTGGACATGTAATGTCTCTGGCTCCCCATGCTTGGATAACACCAGATCTTCATAGGCAAACTCCGTGTAACTCAGTCCAAAGCCGAAAGGAAACAGGACATCCTTCTCTGCAGCATCATAGTAGCGATAACCCACGAAAATACTCTCTCGATACTCCGTATAGTTTCGATCTTCAGCAAAGTGCTCCATGGCCAAACAATCATCGAGCTTCAGTGGATAACTCTCCGCTAACTTACCAGAGGGATTGATCTTGCCGTAGAGGAGATCCAAGCTAGCACCGGCTCCTCCTTGACCACCTAGGTAGGTGTGGAGCACTCCCTTAACCTTGTCGAGCCAAGGCATTGTCACAGGAGCACCGGCGGAAAGAACCACGACAACATTAGGGTTTGCCTGGGCTACCCTGCTGATCAGTTCCTGATGGCTCGGAGGAAGATCTAAATGTGTACGATCGTAACCCTCAGACTCGAATCTCGGTGTCAAGCCAGCGAAAATAACGGCTACATCAGCCTTTGCCGCGGCCTCACACGCTTCCGAAATCAAGACTTCATTGATTCCATCATGTTCAAGTTCATAGCCTTTGGCATATGTATAGTCCACCTCGACCTCCCCAGACTCTAGTAATCCGAGTACGGTATCGAGTCTGGTGGGATGAATCAAAGAGCTTCCCGTCCCCTGATAGCGGGGATGCTCGGCAAACTGCCCTACAACGCAGATACTCTGTCCTTGGGCTAGGGGGAGAATGCTATCTTCGTTCTTTAGCAAAACGGCCGACTCTGAAGCGATCCTGCGGGCCAAGGCATGGTGAGCCTCGAGATCGCAGTTGGATTTCTGCTTCTGGGCCTTGCTCCTCATAACCAACTCCAAGACACGCTTAACAGACCTGTCTAGTTCTTCTTCGGTTAGCCGTCCTGACGACAAGCCTTGCCTAACTTGTGCTGCACTCGTCCCCCAGGAAGCTGGCATTTCAAGATCCAAACCCGCTTTGATGCTCAATGTAGGATCGTTTACAGCTCCCCAATCAGAGATTGTAGCTCCGGTAAAGCCCCATTCTTTGCGCAGGATGGAATCCAGAAGTTCAGGGTTCTCACAGCAGTACATACCATTGAGCTTATTGTAAGCAGGCATCACAGTCCAAGGCTGGGCTTCTCGCACCGCCTTTTCGAAAGCTGCTAGGTAGATCTCACGCAAAGCCCGCTCATCCACGAGCGAGTCGTTGAGCATACGCCAACGTTCTTGATTGTTAGCGGCAAAGTGCTTAATACATGCCCCCACACCAACCGCCTGAATTCCCTTGATCCAGGCAGTGGCTAACTCCCCCGTCAGCCAAGGGTCTTCGGAGAAATACTCAAAGTTCCGTCCACATAGGGGAGAACGCTTGATATTCACACCCGGTCCTAGGACGACTGCAACCCCTTCTTGCAGGGCCTCCTCACCAATTGCCTGACCCATAGCATACTGTAAGTCTGGATCCCAGGCGTTGGCACTGGTTGCGGCAGCGGGAAAACAGGTAGCTGCTTTACTATCTCCAATTCCAAGTCGATCCCCTTGGGCATCCTGTTTACGGAGACCATGGGGACCATCGGCAACCATGATGGCAGGAATGTTTAGATGGGGTAACCCTTTTGTATGCCACTGATCGGCACCGGAGACTAAAGCTATCTTTTCGTCTCGCGTTAGAGAGTCCATCAACTGGTCAATGTTCATGGCAACCTCCTTACTTGAGAGCCTTCCATTCTTCCTTCAGGAGGCCATAGCAGACCTCATCAAAGAATTCACCATTACGATAGCGTTTTTTCCTGCGCACTCCCTCTTGCACGAAACCCACCTTTTCGTAAGCCCGCCTCCCCTGAACATTATATGACCAACAGACAAGTTCAAGGCGGTTGAGCCGCAACTCCTCAAAGGCAAACTTACAGAGAAGCTGTAACGCTTCCGTTCCGTAACCTTTGCCCTGATTCTCTTCGCTACCAATAACAATCCCTAGCTCAGCCCAGCCGTTCTTCTCATCAAGCTTGACCAAATCAATTTGACCGATGTATTCCTCGGTGTCCTTAAAGGCGATAACAAAGCCTTTCCAATCCCTCGACATAGCCATGTCGAGGAAGTGTCGGGAATTCTTTTCTGAGTGGGGATACAGGAAGATATCCGACAAGGTACCTACGATATTTGGGTTGTTGACCCAAGAGCGCATGTGTTCATAATCACTCTCGCGATATTCCCTCAACATTACTCTGTTTCCATAGATATGTGCCATCGTATCTTCCTCCTTATGAATGTCCTTGCCTAGATCATGCCGACAGACGGTAAATGATGAATTTCTCGTAGCGATCCTCTGCCCCGGGCACCCGGATCTTGTTGATTTTTCTAAAGGGATACCTCTTTACCTCTTTCTTATACTCCGCCAAGGGATAATATAAGACCAAATCAATCGTGCGAGGCGTCTCTTCTACGGAAGCCATAATGTTGGCCAACACTTTCTTAAAGACCTCGCTGGAAAAGGGATTAAAGAAATAGAAACAGGTATCATGGGGTCTTATCTCATAATGCTCAGCCAGCCCATATTTCAGGCGTATGGGAGCTGAAATATGTCGCGCCTTCACACGGTAGCTCGCCTTGTTGCTGAGCGCTTCATCATACGTCTTGTCATTAGCCTCGATCCCAACAACGGGAACCTGAAAACGCCTATGAATGTAGAAGGCCACTCTGCCTCTACCGCAACCAAAGTCAACAACTCGTTTATGTCTTCTTACATTATATGACCGAAACAGTGTGTCCAAAGCCTCATAAGGAGTCGCCTCATAGCGATTATAGTGGGTTTGCCCACTCCATTCCCGCAATCCCACTGTCCTAATTCCTAGCTCTCGGTCATACTTCTTTGCACTCATGAGATGCTCCTCTCCACAGATTTTTTCGGACCGTATTGCTTCGGAACATTGGCCCCTAGCCTTTCCGGCCTTTTGTTCCAATGTGTACTATTCGTTAATTTGCGCACATTACCTGCATAAAAAGGAGGCCCCATTGCTAGGCCCCCTATGCGTCTCTATTAAGTTCTCTCTAGAAGACTCTTTGTGCTACTGCTTGCTCGGAGTCATCCACAGGAATAGGTACT
Source organism: Bacillota bacterium (assembly GCA_012799115.1). GTDB lineage: Bacteria > Bacillota > Limnochordia > Darwinibacteriales > Darwinibacteriaceae > UBA5420. The sequence goes on along the minus strand of JAAZLY010000084.1, from coordinate 2,429 downwards.
TGGTCCATCTCACCTATTTCAGAGGCGTCACCCCACCAGTTCCAGCCCTCACCGTAACCGAACTCGAGGATGGGAGTCTCCGTGTAATAGTCACTGGTATCTACTACACCATTGTTATTTACATCAACCCAAGCAATGAGTTGATAGTCACCCTGTACGAGTTCCAGGCGGAACTGTTCTCCCTTACTCGGAACCGTGGTCTGAGCCACTGCAGTGATCTGGTTACCTTCCCGAATACCCTGAATAATCTGCATGTCCTCCACGGCATTTACGGCCCAGTAGGCGTTGATCAAACCATAGCCGTAGGTATCATTGAAGCCTCTAGTGTGAATCTCCATACTTGTGCGGCGGAGGACGTCTCTGACTTCACTCTTGGGAATGCCGTTGGCCAACATCAGGCCCACAACACCGGAGACATGGGGAGTGGCCATGGACGTACCAGCCATTCCCGTGTAGCCTCCTTGCTTGGATGTACTCCATACAAAACCGTAAGGAGATCCCTCAATAATGCCACCACCTGGGGCAACTACATCAATGGCCATACCCGTATTTGAATAATATGCAAGTTCGGGTTCGCCATCCAACGTACGCCCTACTCCTGTAGCCCCCACCGCAATCACTTCATCGTATTGGGCTGGATAGGAGATTAGATTACGTTCCTCGTTTCCAGTGGCTGCAATAAGGATCACATCATTGGCCACAGCTCGCATAACTGCATCATACTGAAACTCAGTGCCGGGTCCGCCCAGGGACATGTTGATGATATCTGCAGGTCTGCCAATGGACGGTTTGTCTTCCTGGTCATCGAGTAAACCAGCTGCATACAGCATTCCGCTCACAACTTCCCAGTTCGAGGCGCGACCACTCGGACCAAAGACTTTGACAGGGATAATCTCCACGTCCCACATAATGCCTGCCATACCGGTTCCATTGTCGGTTACTGCACCAATCGTACCAGATACATGGCTACCGTGGCCGTGGGTATCTTCGATTTCATCGAAGTCATCTCCGATAACAAAACTCGCACCAAGCTCTAAGTTAACATTGGAAATCAAATCTGGGTGCGCAGTGCTAATACCGGTATCGACGACTGCTACCCGTACATTTTTGTCCCCTGTAGTTACGGTCCAAGCTTGAGGTAACCTGATTTGCTCATAATGCCACGATTGGAAGGGACCATAATACTGGTCATTCGGTGTCTTGATTTCGGTGAGATACACCTCGAAGTTAGGCTCAGTAGACAGCACTCCATCGATCTCTGTTGCCACTTGCACCTTCGCATCCGATGTCTTTCTTGCTAGATGAGCATTGAGTACTTCAATGGTATCTAGAATTTCGTATCCATTTCTCCGCAGTTGTGCTTCCTGCTCTGCTCTGGACATGGAAGGACTAAATCTGATGATCTCTTCGCCTTCCCTAGCGATGGGAACGTCAAAGTCAAGGTCACCTGAGACTGGCATTCTAGTCTTAAGGTTCCCAGCCGATCCCATTCCGGACTCGACTTTCATCTGCTCAACAGCCCGTGGGAAAGCATGCTCAAGACCAATATAGCCGTTTACCCAGGTCTTCTGTCGGAAAACTGCAGTTATCTCTTTGGGCCCATCCATCACAATGGTGATGGGATTTTCGTCGTCTGATCCTTCTGGAATGTCCCCTTCCCAACCATAGAAGAACCAATCGAAATCTGGTTCAGCCGTCAAGAGCACCTCCGTTGTACGGGGATAGGGGTCGAGGGATAAGGGACTAAAGACAATCTCTCGCCGAACGGTTCCTGAACCATCGATGTTAACCACCAAGTCTTCGCCCCTGACGCCTATGAAGCCAGTTTCCTCACTTGTCGCCGCGGAGACTCGACGGGTCTGTGGATTGAAGAACCAGCCCTCCTTGGCAGGAGTGATGTCCACTGTTCCTTTGAGTCCATCAGCCTTCCAGGAGCCATCGCTAGCTGTCTCGATGCGCAAAGATACACCGCTGGTGCCCTTAAGTTCGATCTCCACACCTTCAATGCCAATACCAAGGCCGTCTACAACCACGCCCGCCAGGTCATATTCCACGTCGGGTAGAACAACTACTGTTCCCGTGAAGTTGACGTTCTTACTCTCCTTGGTCACGTCTAGACTTGGCGGATCAAAAGACCAACCCTCCTTAACAGGTTGAACCTTAACTGTACCTTGCAGACCCTTGGCGCTCCAAGAGCCATCGGAACCTGTTTCAGCCACGAGGGATGTCTTCCCGCCTTCCAAGGCAAGTTTCACACCGGCAATTCCATTTCCCTCACCGTCTTTAACAACTCCAGAAATGCTGTACCCCTTACTACCTCCTCCGAAACAACCTACAAAGAGTAGGCTCAATATGACGATGAACAACCCAACAACATACATCCGTTTCAAAACAAATCACCCTCTATCCTTGAAATTGAACAATTCTAG
>JAAZLY010000083.1 GCA_012799115.1 Bacillota bacterium | reverse complement strand
TCAGGTTCAGTCAACATCGCCAAACGCTTACGTGCGGTGATCCTAAAGTGATGACCACAGCTGGGGCAAAGAAAGGCTTCTTTGTCCAGTTCCTTGTTGAAAATCATCTTGCCGCAACAATCGCAGCGTGTCCAGAGATTGTCAGGGAACTCCTTGCGTTCCGGCTCTTCCTGGGGTCGTACCGTCATATACTTCGGTTTCCCCTTAAATACATTAAGCATACAAATCCACCTTATCCGAACGAAGCAGCAATGATCTCGTTAGCCTCATCTACCTCAGATTCTGGTACTAGTATTTCGACACTGGCAGAGTCACCTAGATGGGGCGGACCTAGGGGTCTTAACATCGACAAGATCCCACCACCTTCGAGAAGTCCTTTCAGCATCTCTGCAATAGGGCGATTAGGGGCAATGTAAACCACCGTCCACATCATATCGCGCCCTCCTTTGTACATACATTGCTATTACGCTAGATTATTTCTGTAATGGCGAAAAAATCCCTTCCGCTAAACGTTTTCTTTCCAAGGATCCAACCAGGTGTACACAATCTGGGTGTGATCCAATTGCTCTGTGATGTTCCCTACATCCTTAACCCAGAATTCCCTAGGTAGCAAGTGATACGCTTCACCCAACAAGAGAATTGTGGGTCGAGTGCCGAATTGCCCATGGAGAACTTCCTTGATAGACTCGAGATCAGCCAAACTTGGGGTGATCAGTAGTGTGGGGCCCAATGGCAAAGTCCAAAGAACGTCCGGGCTGCCGAAGAAGGCTACACGACTTCCTACTTCCAGATTGAGTCGATGGAAGGAGCTCTCGGGGCCCTTAAATGATTGCACACCATCTGGTGTATCAAGGATACCCTGCCTCCCACCTTTGCTTCTTATAATCTCCAGTATCTCACCTGCTACCACCGGCAATTCACCCTTTAGACTCTGAATCAAGGTCAAAAAGGGAGTGCAGGGATGCATACTTAGGTAACCCCCTAGGAGATCCTTTTCTAGGCGAAGGAGATCCAGTTCACGCTGTGGTTCGAGGCCAAGCTCCAGTAAATGTTGGTTACGTCCACCCAAGTCATCCAAGGCCCCCGAAAGAACCAGTCTCTCCAAGGTAGGTAGATCCAACTTGATCGCCCTTCGGAACTGGGCCAAGTTCGGCCAGTTCCTTCTACTGTTACAGATCGCCTCCGCCATCGCCGGTGGAAGCAATCGGTAGGTCGCAAAACCAAGGCGCAGCTGGTTTCCTTGCCAGGTCGTCTCCTGATCGGAATAAACGACACTTGGAGGTAGGATCGTCAAACCAGATTGCTGTGCATCCCGGAGAATCAATTCCCGTTCTTTACCAGAACGTCCCTCGTTTAAGAGACTGGCAAAGAAGGCACCAGGATAGTGGGTTTTTAAATAAGCAGCCTGCCACGTAATGCGTGCATAGCTTACGCTATGGGCTTTATTAAATGCATAGCCACTAAACTGGGCCACTTTCGCGAAGAGTCTTTCCGCCTCACTCTTCTCCAAGCCTGCTCTTTCCTGAGCTCCTGTTATAAAACGCTCTCGCCATTGGTCAGTCACCTTCGAATCACCCTTGGCCAAAGCACTCCGGAGCAAGTCTGCTTCACCCAGGGAGAACCCTGCAATATGGCTGGCAATCAGCATCACTTGTTCCTGGTACAAGATCAAGCCATAGGTCTCATCCAGAATTTCTCCTAAGGCAGGATGGGGATAGCGGATCTTTCTAGCTTGGTCTCGCCTCTTCACGTAATCTGGGAACATCCGGAGAGGACCTGGCCTGCCTAGTGCCAACAGTGCTACAAGATCATTAAATGATCGGGGTTTGAGCTTGATTAAGAGGTCTTGAAAAAGCTCGCTTTCTAGTTGAAAAACACCTAGACTTCTTCCTTCCCCTAGCACGCTTAGGGTTTTCTCATCGTGTAAGGGAATCTCCTGCAAAGAAAATTCTTCATCCATGCCCTTGACCAAGTCCTCCATTTGCCTGAGCAGGGTTAACGTCCTCAGGCCTAGTAGATCGATTTTTAGCGCCCCAAGATCCTCTAGGGCATACATATCCAAATGGGTGACGGGAATCTCTCGATCGAGTTTTACCGCCGTAATCTCTTGTATCGGTTTGGCCGTGACAATGACCCCTGCGGCATGGGTAGAACGATTCCTTTTCAAACCTTGGAGTTCTCTTGCAGCGGATGCACATTCCTCGCCTAGGGCCGCCCTTACTTCTTGAATCGCATGTTTCGCCCCAAAGGTACCATAGGTTCCAATTTGTGCCACATGATCTCTACCGAACTGGCTAACAAGGTAGGAGAGGACTTCTCCACGCCTCTCATAGCAGAAATCAAGGTCAATATCTGGACGTTTCTTCCTTTCCGCATTGAGGAAACGTTCAAAGAGTAGACCCCAGCGCAGAGAGTCAATCTCGGTGATCCCCAGACAATAGGCAACCAGGCTGCTTGCGGCGCTCCCCCGACCGGGTCCAACTGGAATTCCAGCCCCCTTAGCGAATTGAACAATATCCGCGACAATGAGGAAGTAGTCTTCAAAGCCCAAATCCCTAATGACTGCTAACTCATGCCTTAAGCGTTCTGTGACCGCCTCGCCGAGTTCACCAAACCGTCTCTTCGCCCCCTGCCAAACCAACTCTGCAAGGTTTCCCCCCTCCGGATGGGGTGGTAGCATCTGTTCTCTGGGCAACTTCACATTCTGGCACCGCTTCGCGAGGTCCAGAGTGGTACTTTGCACTATGCTTGGACCAGCAAATTCTCTCCAGAGTTCCTCCCAAGACAAAAGGGGATGACTCGGTATTGTTCGTCCTTTGCCCTCTACGCTCACAAGAACCTGAAACGTCAAGCGAGACTCCTCTGAAAGATAGCGAACTTCTTGGGTAAGGACAAACTTCTCCGGGGGCAAACGGCTAAAGTGATGGAGCTCTTGGCCTAGTTCGTGTCTGATATAATAGTCAGAGCCGAAGTTTTCTTCTAACCAAGCATGCTCCTCAGCGCTAGGCTCATTCCCGGGGCCGCCCTTGAGCACGACCAAGTCCTTCTTGCATCCAAGGAGTTCATCCTTGGAGATTGAGTCCGGCGCAGCTAGAGATGTCAGACGTAGGAGATTACCATACCCTACATCACTTTGGGCCAAGAGTACGGCCTGTCCTAAATCCGTAATTTCTAGCTCAACACCAAAAATGGGCCGAACTCCAGCTTTATGGCAGC
>JAAZLY010000082.1 GCA_012799115.1 Bacillota bacterium | reverse complement strand
CGGTTCATCTCGTCCTTTTCCTTGCGAAGCTGCAAAGTAAAAGCCATCCCGGCTTTGAACTGCTAGGATGGCTTCTCTGTTTCCTCCGCTAATCATCTTGCTTTTGTTGGAACTCGTACTCATCGCGAATTTCTTCGCGTTTCCCTGCGATGGAATGTCTTCGGCGTCGATTTTTGTCCCTAATGGCTGCCTTTTGGTCTTCTGGAAGATCTCTGTGCAAGATATCATGGGAAGCCTCAAGGTTTTCGATTGTGTTCACCACTTGTTCCCTTAGTTTTTCAACATTGTCTCGGCGATTGTCCGGTTTAGGCCCCCTAGGCATAGCTCAACTCCTTTCCCAAGTCGTTTCATCCTTAGGATAACCCCAGGACCATCTTTTATCCAAGGGATCAGAACACCCCTCGGTCCCTCCTAAAGCAGTTGACTTCAGAACCAAAGATCAATAAACTGTTCGCGAGAACATACTCAGAAAAATGGAGCTATTACGAAGTATATGCTAGCTAGCTAAAGGTGGTGTACCAATGAACAATAGACAAAAACAGAGACAAGTAACGGGACTGGTCATAGCCCTTTTCTTACTTAGCTGGATGGCAGGATTACCAGTACTTGCTGCCCAAAAACCCGAGGTTGCTCTCGTTCTAGGTGGAGGTTCTGCACGAGGCTTTAGTCACATTGGTTTGATCAAAGCCCTGGAGGAACATGGCGTGCCAGTGGACATGATTGTCGGAACGAGTATGGGTAGTATCGTGGCAGGGCTTTATGCTGGTGGTTTTTCCGTTGAGAACATGACCGAATTGATCACCAAACTAGAGTTTTCCAAGCTTTTGGATATTCCCATGCCCATGGGGGGCGGAATTGTAGATACGACAGGAATTGAACATTATCTCAACATCCTCCTTGGCGGCAGGACCTTTGCTGAGATGGAGATTCCCTTCCGGGCCGTCGTCGTCAATCTAGGCACAGGAAAGGAACTCGCTCTGGGCGAAGGGCAGGTAAGTAAGGCGATTCAAGCGAGTATGTCCATTCCCGGTATGTTTGTTCCTGTGGAGATTGGGGATCAATACTATGTCGATGGTGGACTGAAAAACCAAGTGCCAGCCAATGTTGCCGCCGATCTAGGTGCTGATGTGATCATTGCGGTCTCCCTCGAACAGGACTACGCTGATCCCGATTACAGACGGATCACAGACAATCTGCGCATGTCACTGACAGCGATGATTGAGGGATATAATGTATGGAACACAGCCATGGCCGATGTACTCATCGTACCGGACGTGGGATTAGACTCCGCTATGGATTACCAAAGAGGACCCTACTTTATTGAACAAGGATATAAAGCGGGACTGAAATATATGGACGAAATCAAGGCGGCGATCTTGGCTAAAGATCCAGACTTTGAGTTTGTCCCCTATAAGCAAGCGGGCTACGATAGCACGGAGCTTCGAAAACTGGCTCAGACCGCGGAGCGTTCTGTGGCGAACCTGCCGAAGCGTTTTACCTTAAAACCGGTGATTGAGTTTGACAGTGACTACAACTTCCCCAAACTGGGCGGAAAGGTCACCCATGGTCCCCTCAGCTGGTTTGGCATAGGTTATCGCTATGGATTCGATCCCGACAATGGCGGTCATGAGGTGTTTCTAGATTGGGGAAGGGACAATTGGGGCGAGGTGGACGTTTATGTCAGACAGAGCCCTAATCGGGCCGAGCCGACCTTCGGAGCTTCCTTGCGAGGCCCCAAGATCGATCAGCTCATGCTCGAAGCCACCTATGTTTCCCAAGGGGAAAAAGCCTGGCAAGTCTCTGCTTCCAATAATAAGTTGTTAGACACACCCCGCGGTGTTGCTGGCCTTGCCTTTCGTGTAACAGGTTTAAGACCTGAGGAAGAGGAAACTCCCATTGAAGAGACGCTCCTAATGGCAGTGGCCCCCCAGATCCAGATCTTCCCCTGGGGCGAGAAACAGCTCCCCCTAGGACTTGCGATGACCAGACCCTATGTCTTGGGCGGCGTTACGGTTGAATCTCCCGTGATTGAACTTGATGTGAAACCCAGTTTCAGATTGGGAGTGGGTACCGAAATGGACCTTTTCGGCCTGTATCCGAGTGACATATCCCTCGGTGTAGAATTGGATTCGACAGCCAAGACGACCTGGAGATTCGGGATCAAGAGCTTAAAATTCTAAGAGGAAGTTAAGAAGCCCAAAGCGATGCGCTCTGGGCTTTTTCATTCTAGAATTTATATGTCACAGCTAGATTTCCTTGGAGTCCTCCAGAGGAGATGCTTTTTTCCCCATAGAGCTTAACTACGCTCAACTGTAATTGCACGGATCCGGGGAAACGATAGGTATAGG
>JAAZLY010000081.1 GCA_012799115.1 Bacillota bacterium | reverse complement strand
TACCTCGAGGGCTTCACTCTAGCAGGAAGCGACGGTGAATTCTACCCTGCGCAAGCCGAAATTCACGGCGATACAGTCCGCCTCTGGAGTAGGGAGGTTCCACAGACTATGGCCATCCGCTACGCCTGGGAGGATAATCCTGAAGGGGCAAACCTCTATAACTCCGAGGGTTTACCAGCTGTACCCTTTATGATTTTTGTCTAGTTCGTTCTCTTTGCCCATGCTCATGAAAAACCCGGCACAGTCGTGAATTGCGGCTATGCCGGGTTTTTTTCGTCCATTGCTATTCAAGCAAACTTATATGAAAAAGGGCCACCTATGGTGACCCTTTCGTTTTGCATCTACAGCTAACTTAGTACATTGCGTCGTACTTCTTGGCACGTTCGTTAATGATGGCCTGACCGCCAGAGCGGAGGTAATCAGTGAATCCACGATCCCATACTGCATCGAATTCGCCTGGCTTAGCTACAACAGCCTGTGCCAAGAGGGTGTTCCGTTTCTCGCTGAGAACCGTACCCATACCTTCTTCTGCAGTAATCTCGCCAACCTGGAAGTTCTTTCCGTAGCGAGCTCCGTTATCTGTAATCACATAAGCGGCCTCGATGAACCTAGCGTCAACACCGGCATAGTTGAGGGCAATGCTCTTGGAGGTCAACGCCGGATCGCCCAGGTCCAAACCATTAATCACGATGGTGTAGTCAATGTTCTGTGGCGAGTTCATGATCTTTTCACCTGTCACTGGCAGGGCTTGAACAGCACCATCTGCTGTAATGACGTGATGAACTCCCTCTTCACCGGTTTGGAGGAAACGGCGATTCTCGAAATTAGCTAACCAGTTTAGATAGAGAAGTGAAGCTAATGGCTCGTCATTGGTCGCGGGGAAGAATACTTTACGGTCAATTGGAGCACTGAGGAACTTGCGGTAGATTCCTGCATCGTTCTTGAAGGGCTCTACGGCAATATAGGCAGCATCTTCTCCCACAAGCCTTTGGAGATTAGCATGGATTCCTTCTTGTCCATCGCGGTATGGGTAGTCCCAGTTGTGCATGAAAGCTCCCACATAACCGGCCTTCATCATATTGTCTTCTGTGGAGTCGCCTGCACCATAGAGTGCAAAGTCTTTCCAGATTAGACCTTCGTTGTACCATTCGTTCAACTTACGTACGCCTTCTTTGTAGCCGGGGTAGAGTAGACGTCTGTCATCAAATCCAAAGACAAACATTTCTCTGTCGCTGAGTTCCTCGGGAACATAAGAGGCGAAAAGGTGGTCGTTTCTCCAACCGATGTCAAAGCTGGTGGAGTAGGGAACCATCTTATCGGCATCAGCACCAAGCAATAGCTCGGCGTTGTCTCTAAAGGCACGGAGCATTGCTTCGAACTCTTCGAGTGTGGTTGGCTTATCGAGACCGAGCTTGTTGAGCCAGTCTTCTCTTACGAAGGTATTAATTCTCTTGTTTTGGAAGAGAATGGCTTCGATGGCCCAGATTGAGCCGGTATCAGGATCCTGGTTCCAGTAAATATTACGGTCGCCTAAAAGATCCCAAAGATGTGGCAACAAATCTTTGTATTCACTTAGGTAGGGGTTCAGATCGACTACGCCGCCCATATTAGCGTAGGTTTGAATCGTTGGGTAGCTATAGGTTACGGCGATGTCTGGAGCGTCTCCAGCTGCCAGCAAGTTGTTGATCACTTGGTCTTCTGTCCAGCGTGGTACGGCAACAAACTCTACTTCAACATTATGATCCCTGAGCATGCCTTCCTTGATAAAATCTGTCCAGAAGTTGTCTTCAGGGGTGCTGCCGCCAGGGTTACTGCGATCGTAAATCTCAACAGTAATTTTGCGGGTGGTGGTGAAACGTCCGTCAACAAGCTCTGCTGCCATAGCCATTGACGCAAAGGCCATGAGCAGGATCAAAGCCAAGCCAATTACAACTAAACGCTTTCTTTGCATGCAAATCGTTCCCCTCTGTTTTTATTTGTTTTCAAGCACCTAGCCCCAGACCGTGATTGCTTGGCCGAAGTCTAGAGTGCAAAAAACCGAAGTTAGAACTAATCCTTCAGTGCCCCCAAGGTGGCCCCTGCGATAAAATACTTCTGGAGCCAGGGATAGATAATAAGGATTGGGACGGTAGCAAACATGACTGTAGCCGCCTGCAAAGTATCGGAAAGACCAGGAAGACTAGCAAATCCTTCTTGGGTTGCCACCTCAATTGCCGTAATACTGTTCAGAATGTTGTAAAGCAGAAGCTGAATTGGATGATAAGCACGGTTATTCATATACATCAGAGCATCGGAAAAGCCGTTCCAGCGCCCTACCGCATAAAAGAGCGACAGGGTAGCGATCACTGGTTTGGAAAGTGGCAGATAAATCGACATCAGAATCCGAAAAGGTCCAGCCCCATCAATCTCTGCTGATTCCCGGAGACTTTCAGGAATCGAATAGAAGAAGGAACGCATGATGATCATATAAAACACGCTGATACTGTTGGGAATAATCAGGACTAAGGGATGATTTAAGATTCCCAGATCTTTATAAAGCAAGTAGTGGGGAATCGTCCCTGCACTAAAGTACATCGTAAAGAGAATCAATGCATTAAAGAAGCGTCTTCCCTTTAGTTTCGAGTACGTTAAGGGATAAGCACAGAGTGTGGTCAAGGTCACCGAGACAAAGGTACAGATCACGGTGAGAATCGCTGTCCAACCTAGAGACCAGGTATATTTGCTATCGGACAGAACTAGTTTATAAGCATTGAGGTTAAGCCCCTTCGGCCATAACATAACCTCGTTTCGAATCAAAGCTTCTGAACTGCTGAGGGAACGAGCCAAGATGTTCAGCATGGGTACTAGACAGACAATGATGATTAGAACACAAATGAAGGCAATGATATAGTCGGAAAGACGGCTCCGCTTACTCTTGATCATGGCTAATCTCCTTTCGTTATGCTGTAGCCACGTTGGCGACTACCAAATACCGCGGTCGCCAAATTTCTTGGCCAGAGCATTTGCTCCAAAGAGGAAGATGACACAAATGACCGATTGGAAGAGCCCCACCGCTGTTGTTAGTGAAAATTGCAGTCCTCGAATTCCATATTGATAGACAAAGATGGAAATCACGTTAGAGACGCTATTGACCAAGGGGTTGCTCAGGGCAAAGGGACGGTCAAACTCACTGCTGAGTATTTGTCCTAGGTTGAGGATTAACAAGGTTACAATGGTCGGACGGAGACTCGGCAAGGTAATGTAACGAATGTTCTGCCAGCGGCTTGCCCCGTCAATGGCGGAAGCTTCGTAGAGTTCTGGATTAATGCCAGTTAGGGCAGCCAAGTAGATGATGGTGTTCCACCCCATGTTACGCCAGACTCCGAGGAGCAAGTAGGTACCAACCCAGTGGTTGGGATCATTGAGAAATGGTATCGTATCAAAACCCATTCTAGTTAAGGCGATATTGATCAGACCATTTGTCGGTGCAAAAAGCTGTTTGGCCATACCAGCAATAATGATCCAGGAGAGAAAGTGTGGCATGTAGGCTACCGACTGGGTCAGCCTCTTAAACTTAGGAAAGGCCAGCTCGTTAAGGATTAGGGCGAGAATAATAGGGGCTGGGAAGCCTACCAATAAATCAAGGAAGTTCAACAACAGGGTGTTTCTCACAGCATAGATAAAGTCTTGATTTTGGAAAGCGCGAATGAAGTACTGAAACCCATTGTTTGCTGCCCAGGGCATTTCCCAGGGAGTCTGGATTATGCTATAGCGCTTAAAGGCGATTTGAATATAGGTCATAGGAATATAACGGAAGATGATAAAAAAAGTAAGGGGAAGTGCGAGCATTACGTAAAGACTCCAGTATTGCCGCAAGTAGTTGTTCATCGACCGGCGTCGTTCAGCCCATGTCTTTTCCATGTTTTCGTCCCTCCACTTTCTTCATACTACCATGGTAGTATACTTTGATGATATAATAGGCTTTGGTAGAAGTCAATTCTTATTTTACCTTATCCATGCAAAATTAACCCCGATGCAATATTTATCGAGGCGTTTGGGCTCGCGCCACAGGGCGCTGGGGCTTGTTAGGAACGACGGAAAACGGAGCTTGATCAAGGAGGATTGCTTGTGAGAACAACCAGATTGTTCAATGATGGGTGGGAGTTTGCCAAGAGTAGTCTTGAGGTGAGTGATCCAGTTCAGCTCCCCTTCACTCCAGTGGATTTACCCCATGACTGGCTTATTTACGACACCACGAACTTGTATGAAAACAGCATTGGTTGGTATCGGAGATACTTCGAATCTACAAATGCCGCCCATGTCTTCCTCTATTTTGAGGGAGTTTATATGGATTGCACGATTTACGTCAACAAAGAACGGATCGGGGAACACAAGAACGGATATACCTCCTTCGAGTTTGAAATCACCGATGCCCTTGTTCAGGGTCCAAACGAGATTCTTGTGAGGGTGATTCATCAAGCCCCAAATAGTAGGTGGTACTCTGGAGCGGGCATTTTCAGAGATGTGTGGCTGAAGACACGGGAGTTGGATTACATAGTCACGGATGGAGTCTATGTTTCCACCAGGAAATCTGGGGACGTGGAGATCCAAAGCGAGGTTGTCTTGGGTTCGGACAAGCCTGTTCGGTTGCTGCATCGGATCCAAAGGGGGGAGGAGATTCTTGCCCGTTCAAGCTGTATGCTTGAGCCAAGGGGTGATGTGGGCTGTGTTTCGCTAAACAGGCAGACTCTCAAAATCGAGGATGTTAAGCTCTGGAGCCCTGATACACCATTTCTTTACGAACTTGTCACGACTTTAGAGAACTCCAAAGGCGAGACGATAGATTCTGTTACGCAGTATATGGGTTTTAAGGATGTGGCTTTCGATCCAAACCAAGGTCTCTATGTAAATGGGAGGAAGATGAAGCTACAGGGCGTGTGCGAACACCATGACTTAGGGGCCCTAGGCTCGGCCTTTCGTTCAAGTGCTTTGGCACATCGTCTGAAGCTCCTTAAGGACATGGGAGTGAACGCCATTCGTACCGCCCATAGTGTGCCTGCCAGGGCACTGATGGATTTGGCTGACAAAATGGGTTTTTTCATTGTTTCAGAAGCCTTTGATATGTGGGAACGTGCCAAGACCCCCTATGATTACGCCCGTTTCTTCCCAACATGGGTTGAGGGTGATGTGGCTCGCTGGGTCAGGCGAGATCGCAATCACCCTAGTTTACTCATGTGGAGTATTGGCAATGAAGTGTTTGACACTCACCTCGGTGAGCGGGGCGTTCAGCTCACCCAGATGCTAGTCGATCTTGTGCGATGCCATGATCCTAGGGGAAATGCCTTTACAACCTTTGGTTCTAACTATCTTCCCTGGGAAAAGACGAGGAATTGCGCAGAGTACTTAGATGTTGTAGGCTACAATTATGGTGCAAAGTTCTATCGGGAACACCACAAGAAGTATCCCCACTGGCTCATGTATGGTAGCGAGACCTGTGCTGTTGTACAAAGTAGGGGGATCTACCACTTCCCCTTGGAGAAACAGATTCTAGCCGATGATGACAAGCAGTGTTCGGCTCTTGGTAACTCGGCAGTAAGCTGGGGATCGGAGAGTACAGAAGCATGCCTCCAGGTGGAGCGAGAGACTCCCTTTTCCCTTGGGCAATTTATCTGGACTGGTTTCGATTACATTGGGGAGCCAACACCCTATCACACGAAGAATTCGTACTTTGGTCAGCTCGATACCGCCATGTTTCCCAAGGACTCCTACTACATTTTTCAAGCCGCTTGGACCGATTATCAGAAGCAGCCCATGATCCATCTCTTCCCCTATTGGGACTTTAATCCGGGGCAAATGATTGACGTTCGGGTGGCCTCCAATGCCCCACTTGTTAGCTTGGAACTGAATGGACGAGAAATCGGGCGCCTCGATTTACGTCGACCAGAGCATCTTTATACAGCTAGTTGGAAGGTACCCTACGAGCCAGGTGAACTAAGGGCTTTCGCCTATAACGAAGAGGGTCAAGTGATCGCAAGCTCGAGTCGACACTCCTTTGGCGACGCTGCCAAGATCGTACTTGTGCCTAGTCAGACTGAAATCTTAGCCTCGGGCCGGGACTTGATTTTTCTCGAGATAGCCATGAAGGACAGAGACGGTTACCCAGTGGAAAACGCCACCAATCGAGTGCATGTTAAGGTAAGCGGCGCAGGACGGTTAGTTGGCCTGGATAATGGTGATAGCACCGATTACGACGCGTACAAAGGTACAAGCCGCAGGCTCTTTAGCGGTAAGCTCTTAGCGATCATAGAGTCCACCCTCAGTCCAGGACCGATCAAGGTGGAGGTATCCTCGCCGGGACTTCCGAACCAGGTCGCTACCTACACAGCGCTGCCCGTTGAACCTCCATTGGTGGAGGGCGTCTCGGCTAGAGAGGAAAACAGAGAGCTCCCCTGCCAAACAGGGAGGATAGGAGAAGTTCCGCTGCGAAAGATAGAACTTGTGGCTGCTGAAGAACGTACGTTAACTTCGGTGCGTCCCGAAATCAGGGTTGAAGCCAAGCTCCATCCCGTGGATACCTCCTACAGGGATCTAATTTGGCGGGTCGTCAGTTCTGGTGGTATCGAGTCAAGACTAGCCACGATCCAGGTAGATGGAAATGCGGTGATCCTAAAAGCGCAAGGAGACGGAGATTTTCGTTTGCGCTGCCTGAGCAAAAATGGTACAGATGACGTTCGACTCTTTTCTGAGTTAGAGTTTACCGCGGTTGGTCTGGGTAAGCTCTACAAGGATCCTTACGAGTTCGTCTCCGCCGGTCTTTATGATGATGGGGTTGGTGAGATCACAAGTGGGAACGAGCGGGGTGTGGCGACCGCCCGGGGAGAGAGAACCCAGGTTGGCTTTGCCGATCTCGACTTTGGCAGAGATGGTTCAGATACCATCACGATCTGGTTTTTCGCCTTGACGAGCGAGCCATATCCTGTGCAGATTTGGGAAGGAAAGCCAGGGAAAGAGGGAAGTGTCCTTTTGGTTGACACCATCTATCAGAAGGAGTCCAAGTGGAATGTCTATCAGAGTGACACCTATCAGCTCAACAAACGCCTGACGGGAGTGACCACCCTCTGGATTGT
This sequence comes from Bacillota bacterium, assembly GCA_012799115.1. GTDB lineage: Bacteria > Bacillota > Limnochordia > Darwinibacteriales > Darwinibacteriaceae > UBA5420. Next base: position 5,045 of record JAAZLY010000081.1, on the reverse strand, counting down.
GACCCATGATAAGATGCACATTAAGGGTTTTACCTGCGCCCGGGAAAGACGGGGCATTCGTCCCATCGCGGCTGCTGATTATGATCAGATTTATGGTGACAACTATGTTGTACGGGGTTCTCGGGTAGAGGAGATCGGAAACAATGTCACCCTGGACTTCGGGGAACTCGATTTTGGGCTGGAGGAAATCAGGGGAATCTTGGTATCAGGTCGGACTCCCCTTGATCACACAATGTTACAGATTAGTCTACAAACTGATGCGGGGGAAGTTCGCAGGGAACTGGAGTATGGTAGAAGTAGCGAGTACGTCGAAAAGGAGTTTTCTTTGGAACCGATGCGGGGGAAGGTGCGAGTACGTTTTATCTTTCTTCCTGGTTCCCAGTTTGATTTCTCCTGGTTTCAATTCTATGGCAGAAGGGAAGGGTGAAGTGGATGGCAAAAAATACTTGGGATCACTATGGACTCCAGGGAAAGACAGCGGTAGTGACAGGTGGTAGCGGAGTACTATGTGGGGAAATGGCTAGAGCCCTTGGTCGGGCCGGTGCAAATGTTGTCGTAATGGCCCGGAGCGTAGAGGGTGTCAGCCGTGTAGCGCAGGAGATCAGGGAACAAGGGGGGCAAGCCCTTCCGTTGGCCTGTGATGTCCTAGATGAAGATGCGTTGGTCGATGCCCGGGAGGAAATTCTTAAGCACTTTGGTGGTTTGGATATCTTGGTGAATGGGGCTGGTGGAAACAGGCCAGAGGCCACCACAAACCAGGGACGAAGCTTCTTTGATCTTGACACTGAAGGCGTTCGTTCAGTCTTCGACTTGAACTTTCTCGGTTCCCTCCTGCCTGCTAAGGTTTTTGGCGAGCTCCTGGTCAAAAAGGACGAAGGGAGCATTATCAATATCTCTTCAGCTGCTTCCTTTCATCCTATGACTAGGGTTGTGGCGTATGCTGGAGCGAAGGCGGCCATTAATAACTTCACCGAATGGTTGGCCGTCTATATGGCGCAGGAGTATTCCAGAAGGATCCGAGTGAATGCCATTGCGCCGGGATTTTTCATTGCAGAACAAAACCATGCTCTGTTAATGCAGCCAGATGGCACATTAACAGAGCGGGGGCAAAAAATCATAGACCATACTCCCATGGGGCGTTTTGGCGAGGCCCAGGATCTAGTGGGAGCATTGCTCTGGCTCGCCTCTGACGCAAGTGCCTTCGTCACGGGTACAGTCGTCATTGTCGATGGGGGCTTCAATGCCTATTCTGGGGTGTGAATACTAGAGGGACCGGCAAGTCATGTACAAGACCCAGTTCATATTCGAGATGCTTGATAAAGTAGTCCAAAAAGGCGATTCGCTCCCTGTATAAGCGCTTACCGCTTTCTGTCTGGAGCAGGTGTTCTCTGCCTTTGTTCTGCTCGTGATAATGGCAAAGCCGTTGATACGCCTTCATATAGCTAGGTTCGCTTCCCAAAGCAGTGGCCATACCGTCCCAAAGTACAGTGATGGCACCAAGCTCATCAAGGATGTCTGCGTCCATGAGGATATAACACTCTTTGGGTAGTGATGCTTCTGAGCTTCGCTGATTATGGTTGGCTACTGCTTGAACGATCTTTTCTATATCCGAATCAGCATAACCGTTCTTGGCCAAGTAGTCCTTGGCCAAGGCTGCACTCACCTGTTGGTGGGGTATGTGATCGTCCCAGCCCGCGTCGTGAAACAAGGCAGCAATTTGAATAATCCGTAAATCACCGCCTTCTAGAGCCTGTAGCCTTTCCGCCCAGGCATACACTCGCAGCGTGTGTTGGTAACGATCCCGAAAGGGTTGCGAGGTTCGTCCGTTGTTGGCGATTTGGTTCCTGACATATTCCTTGATTGCGCGGTGCATCAAGTATCCTCCTCCCACACAGGGTATTACTTACCCTGCATTCGATGTGGGAACTGGAATTCCCTGCCAATCCCGGGGTTGGTTTCCAGTTCCAAGAAGCCCTGGCGTTAAAACATTGTTGACTTTATAAAGATTGTTAGATAGTATTACAGTATACTACCATGGTAGTATTAGTTTGGGGGCGATTCCAATACTAGACATTACTGCACGACAAGGTCATAAAGGACGAGGATCCGCACGTGATTATGTGTACGAGACGCTCCTTACCAGCATACTTCACTTGGAGCTAAAACCAGGTACCAAAATGTCGGAACAAGAGATTTCCGAAGAGTTCCAAGTGAGCCGCACACCTGTTCGTGAAGTTTTTGTACACTTGTTACAAGACGGATTAGTCGATATATATCCCCAGAGGGGCACTTATGTTTCTTTAATTGATCTCAAAGGGCTCGAAGAGGGACGATTTGTCCGCGAACTTTTGGAGACCGCCGTGATTCAGGAAGCAGCTGGTAGGTTAGGTAAGGACGATATTTTCCAGCTTGAGAGCAATTTGGCAGCGCAAGAGATTAGTTACCGCAACAAGAACTATCTACAGATGTTGTCCCTTGACGATGCATTTCACGCTACGATTTTTAGTGCTTGTGGCAAGGAGCGAACTTGGAACCTGATTCAACAGCTGAACTATGATTTTCTGCGAGTCAGGGTGCTTCGTTTATCCCATGACTTTCGCTGGGATAAGATCCTAGCTCACCATCACGCCATCTTTGACGCTTTGAAAAAGGGCGATTCCGAGGGGTGCAAGAACTTGATGGGAGAACATCTACGTCTGGTAATCGTCGAGAAAGAAGGGCTGACCTCGGATTTTCCGGAATACTTTGCAGATATCTAAAAAGGTGGGGTCTCGGTGAAAATTGTAGATTTGAAGGCAACAACCGTCTCTGTACCCTTAGAAGCGCCACTGCGCCATAGTAATGGTGAGCATTGGGGCCGTTTTGTCCGCACCATTGTGGAAGTAGTCACAGATGATGGACTTGTCGGTCTGGGGGAAATGGGCGGGGGAGGCGAGAGTGCTGAACTCCAGTTCCAAGGCCTCAAGCCGTACTTAGTAGGTCATGATCCCTTTGACTTGGAAGAGCTTCGCTTTAAGATCTGTAATCCGACGGCGAGTCTATATAACAATCGTACCCAGTTAATGGCGGCCATTGAGTTTGCCTGTCTCGACATTATTGGACAGAGCTTGGGTATTCCTGTGTATCAGTTTCTAGGGGGTAAGCTCCGGGATGAAATCCCCTTTGCCAGTTATCTTTTCTTCCGCTATGCCAGTGATGATGGGCTCTATGATGAGGTGCGCACGGCAGAGCAGTTAATCAACCATACCAGAGACCTCAAAGAAAGCTACGGTTTTCGCACGCATAAGCTGAAGGCCGGTGTCTTTCATCCTGATTACGAACTAGAAGTGTATCAGGCTTTGGCCAAGGCGTTTCCGGAAGATTCGTTCCGAATTGATCCCAATGCCTGTTGGAGTGTGGAGCAGAGTATCTGGTTTGCTCGTCAGATCGAAGCGATCCGCAACGATTACCTAGAGGATCCTACTTGGGGTCTCAATGGAATGCGCCGGGTTAGGGAGAATACTAGAATTCCCCTGGCGACCAACACTGTCGTAGTCAACTTCGAGCAACTGGCCCAGAATGTTCTGGACCCTGCCGTCGACGTAATCCTCTTGGACACTACATTTTGGGGCGGTATTCGAGCTTGTATTAGAGCGGCCAATGTCTGTGAGACCTTCCAACTAGGAACCGCTGTCCATTCTTCTGGTGAACTAGGCATCCAACTTAGTACCATGTTGCATCTTGGTGCTGTGCTCCCCAATCTGTCGTTCGACATTGACGCCCATTACCATCATCTACGGGACGATATTATCGTAGGTGGCAAAATGGAGATCACAGATGGCAAAGTCAAAGTGCCAGATAGTCCGGGTCTCGGTATCAAATTGGATCGAGACAAATTAGCACATTATGCAGAGCTTTATCAGAAACTTGGATCGTATCCCTATGATCGCGACTCGAGGCGAAGCGGGTGGTATCCGCTCTTGCCCAACGAACGCTGGGCTGATCCCTCGAAGTAAATAGGTTATTGACGGTGTCTGTGGGCTGAAGAGTCCACAGACTTTCGTTCTCTTTACGAAATATGGGAGGTGAGTTAGTGGACTGTTTCCAAAACCCAATTTTACCAGGCTTTTATCCTGATCCCTCCATCTGCAGGGTGGGCGAGGATTACTACCTAGTGACATCTACCTTTTCCTACTTTCCAGGAGTTCCGATTTTTCATAGTAAAGACCTTGTACATTGGGAGCAGATTGGTCACGTTCTCGATCGACCGGAACAGCTAGATTTAACTGGACTCGGTCATTCTCAAGGGATCTTTGCCCCGACGATCCGCTATTATCAGGGCATCTTCTATTTGATTACCACAAACGTGGGGAAGGGAGGGAACTTCCTGGTTACTGCCAGAGACCCCAAGGGTCCTTGGTCTGATCCAGTCTGGTTAGATGCACCTGGCATTGATCCTTCCCTTTTCTTTGATGATGATGGTCAAGCCTATTATTGTGGTACGAGTTCTGCTCCAGAGGGCGAAAAGTACTACGGTAACAACGAGATTTTCTTGCAGCGCTTGAATCTAGAGACCCTTGCTTTAGAGGGCCCCACTTATCCCCTCTGGCGAGGAGCCCTACGGGATGCCGTTTGGCCAGAGGCGCCTCACATTTACAAGAAGGACGGCTATTACTACCTAATGATTGCCGAAGGGGGTACAGGGCATCATCATGCGGTGACGATTGCCCGAAGCCAAAGTATAGAAGGTCCTTACGTAGGGAATCCTGGGAACCCCATTCTAACCCATCGCCATTTAGGGCGGGATTTCCCCATCGTGAACACAGGTCATGGAGATCTTGTGGAAACCCAGGAAGGTGAGTGGTGGATGGTTCTTCTTGCCTCTCGCCCAAAGGGTGGCTACTATCGCAATTTGGGACGGGAGACCTTTTTGGCCCCCGTTATCTGGGAAGATGATTGGCCCATTGTGAGCCCTAATACCGGCAAGGTGGAATGGAGTTATCCCCTGCCCAGGTTGCGTCCTTCGCCCCACAACACTAGAGGGCGAAAGGCTGTGGACGATTTTG
>JAAZLY010000080.1 GCA_012799115.1 Bacillota bacterium | reverse complement strand
GGAAGCGGTGATTCCGTGGATGGTGGCCAGAGAAAAGGCTTCTCCTTTATACGACTCTAGAACCATCTTAGTGAGCTCCAATTGATCGCGCATGAAGGGAGAATCCTTCGTGTGGGCCGGTACTTGGTCCCAATCTGCCGGTCCGTTCATTTCCCCTACAAGTGGAACCAGGTTCTCGTTCATCACCTTGAGGATGTCACAGCCGGTCTGTTCCATAAAGCTAAGATGTGCATCAACTCCAGCCTGACCCTTCCAAGCTTCTTTGGGAAAGTGCAGGGAAAAACTCGCCGGAACGTGATCTACTGGTTTCTTCTCAATAGCGGCGATTACTCGTTCTCTTTTATTCATGTTTGAACCTCCGATTACCATATGGTATTAATATCTGCTTCTAAAATCCCTTTGGCCGTGGCCAAATCCTTGTTCCTAAATGCTTCAACCAAATCAATATGACACCGACTCGAAGAACGTTCCTTAAGAACGGGATCATCCTGATCATAACCACCAAAGTGCTGTGTGGTGGCCCGGGCGAGCCTCTGCAGAACCTGTTCTAAGTGGGAATACATCGTCATGTTCTGAGCGTAGGAGGCAAGCTTGAGGTGGAACTTCATATTGCGCTGCCAGTTATCTAGAGGTGAACTGTAGACCTCTATATCCTTCAAGTTCAGCTCATTGAGGGCTTCGAGCTCCTCGATCCCATCTTCGGTGAGGGATGGGAAACCTTTCTCCAACATATAGAGTTCTAGCACGTTGCGAAACTCTGTCAACTCCCGAATCTCAATGGGGGTAATCTGTACCACCATATAACCGAGTCTGGGAATAACTCGCAGAACATCCTCGTTACAAAGCTTAAGAAGGGCCTCACGCACGGGTGATTTACTGACGCCAAACCTCTGAACCAAGGCGCTTTCGGTAATGATGTCCTGAGCACCAAACCTTCCATTGATGATGTCGCTGTAGACCTCATCATAGACTCTTGCAGTAAGTGGTTTCGAGTTGCGCATTGCCTTCACCCTTCTTCTTTGGCCATTATCTATTCATAACTAACTCACGGAGGCATCCAAGGCCTGGAGTGCCTCTACATAGATAAGAAATGCCTTTTTCAGATCTTCAATTTCCTGATACTCATCTGGTTGGTGTGCACCGCCCCGGTCGGGACCAAATCTTTTTGCCTTCTTTGGAATTCCAGGTCCAAATCCAACGGCACGTTTCAACTTCCTTGAATAGGTGCCCCCGCCCATGACATAGGGTTCTAGATCTGTATCCAAATGCCTGTTCGCGATCTCCAAGAGCATTTTCACAAGTGGGTCATCCTTATCGATATGGAAGGGATGACTATTGTCTATCTCTTTGACCTCAAATCCATACTGCTGCAACACCTCAGTAATGGTCTTGATCATACGGTCATAATCAGCAGTCACATTATAGCGGATGTTGATACTCTGGCGAAAAACGCCGTCTGTGTAGGAAGCCAAGCCACCAACATGGGTTAGTTTTCCGGAAGCCTCATCTGCGAAGGGAACCCCGAGTCCTGCACCATAGTAGTCACCAAACAAGATGCAAAGCGCTTTCATCAAGGCATCTGCTTCCTCATCTAGCACACCAGAGTGGGATAAGATTCGGGCCAGCTTGAGTTCGGCATTATCTGATCCTTCGGGAAACGCTGCATGGGCCGCAATGCCGGTCACTGAAACATCATACGTTCCGTCAGAGCGCTTTGCAACCACAGCCCCCAGAGACTCAAGGCGCGACGCCCCTTCTTCTGAGATCTTGAGAATGGCGCTAGCTTCCGAGGGAACTGCATTGGCCACGACGCCCGAGGAAAAATGCAGCAACACATCGCTTTTGAGGGCGTAGTCTGCATCGATTCCTAAAATCCCTTTTTCGCCATTACAAAGAGGAAATGCCGTATCGGGTACAATGGAAAAGACTGGTTCTGTATAGTTCTCGGTGAAATAGGCAAGGTCGTCCATGCCAACTTCCTCACTACAACCAACAAAGAAACGGAAGGAGTGTTTTGGCTGGTACCCTTGTTCCTTCAGATAGTGGAGGGCATAGAGGGCTGCCATAAAGGAGCCTTTATTATCCGATGCACCCCGCCCGATAATCATGCCGTCCTTGACTGTTGGGTTAAACGGTTCATACTCCCAGCCGCCCCCTGCAGGAACGACATCAGCATGACCAAAGATACCAATTTCGCTGGCTTTCTCACCCTGCCAAACGAGACTCCCACAGTAGTTCTCGTGATTCTGCGGAGAAAAGCCCATCCGCTCCCCAATCGCGAGGGTGGCTTTGAGCGCCTCAAGACAATCAGAGCCAAAGGGTGCAGCAGGATCGTCTGTAGAAACACTCACACTTGGAATTCGAACTAAATCGCAGATATCCTCAATCAACTGCTTTTCATGAATCTCGATCCATTTCTCTGGAGTTTGCATCGAACCAGTCCTTTCCCTTGCTTAAGATACCGTCTTCATCTTTTCTGGAGCACTGTACCGATGACAGGCAACATAGTGTTCACCATCAACCTGGGTCAAAGCTGGTTCAGCTACAGAACAATACTTCGTCGCATATCTGCATCGATTATGGAATTGACAACCAGATGGTGGATTGTAAGGACTCGGCAAGTCGCCTTCAAGCAAGATACGTTGCCGTTTGACATTTACGTCTGGTACAGGAATAGCAGATAGTAATGCTTCGGTATAGGGGTGTTTAGCTTCTTCGAATAAAGCATGCTTGTCCGCGATTTCCACAATTTTCCCTAGATACATCACGGCAACCCGATCGCAGATAAAGCGTACAACACTCAGATCATGCGATACAAACATATAGGTGAGGTCCAAATCCGCTTGAATGTCTTTCATCAAGTTTAGGACTTGAGCACGTACCGAAACATCCAGGGCCGAAACAGGTTCATCACAGAAAATGAATTCAGGATTTAAAATCAGTGCTCTAGCAATGACGATCCGTTGTCTTTGACCGCCAGAAAACTCGTGAGGATACTTTCGCAGGTCTGCCTCCCGGAGGCCAACAGCTGCGATGATCTTCCGTACCTTTGCTAGTTTATCACTCCTGGAATCGTTGGAAAAGACATCTAAGGGGCCCTGAATCAATTCGCGGACAGTCATCTTAGGATTCAGTGATGCGTAGGGGTCTTGGAAAATGATCTGGATTTCCTTCCGCAAATCTCGCATTTGATCCGCTGAAAGCGTACTCAAATCAAGGCCTTTATAGAGAACTTGGCCTTCCGTTGGTTTCAGAAGTTGAATGACAGTTCGGCCTAGAGTAGACTTTCCGCAGCCCGATTCACCAACAACTCCGAACGTTTCGCCTTGCCTGATACTAAAACTCACATCGTTAACGGCCTTAACTACAGGACGTTCCCGCTGAAGAAACTTTTTCTTTCCATAGAAGAATGTCTTGAGATTCTTAACTTGAATAATATCGTTCTTTTGACTATTCAAGTCACTCACCATCCTTTGCGTCAAACAAGAAGCAACGCACACTGCTTTCTCCCCGGGTATACAAGGGGGGAAGCTCGTTCTTGCAGCGTTCCATCCTAGATTCACAACGATCGTAGAAGCGGCAACCCTTGGGCATATCTGTCAAGGTCGGTACCGTTCCTTCGATCACATTCAACCGATCAATGTCCATATCCTTTCGGGGAATGGCCGTCAAAAGACCCCTTGTATAAGGGTGCAAAGGATTGGTGAACAGATCTTTGGTCGGAGAACACTCCACAAACATTCCTGCGTACATCACAATGATCCTGTCGGCCATCTCAGCCACAACACCCATATCGTGGGTGATAAGAATAATGGCTGAGCCAGACTTTTCTTGCAGTTTCTTTAACAGCTCCAGAATCTGGGCTTGAATTGTCACATCCAAAGCGGTGGTAGGCTCATCGGCAATGATGATAGCTGGTTGTTGAGCCAAAGCCATGGCAATCATGACCCGTTGCCGCATGCCGCCACTCAATTGGTGGGGATACTCCTTGTAGCGCTGTTCTGGAGAACTAATACCAACTTCCCTGAGAAGGTTGATGCTTGCCTGCTTTACTTCTGCGGGATCAACACTTCCATGGACCAAAAAAGCCTCATCCAGTTGTTTTCCTACGGTTTTAACTGGGTTAAGGGATGTCATGGAATCCTGGAAAATCATGCCGATTCCCTGGCCCCGGATTTTAGTCATTTCTGTATCGGAGAGCTTGGAAATATCTCTTCCTTGAAACAGAATCTCATCTGCGCTAATTTGTGCTGTAGTCTTCGGAAGCAGACGGAGCATGGACATGGCTGTCACACTCTTTCCACAGCCGGATTCTCCCACGATGGTCAGTGTTTCTCCAGCCTTCAGTTGGAAATGAACGTCCTCGACCGCAGCGACCCATTTCTTATCTATTTTAAACTCTACCTTCAAGTTTCGTACATCGAGTAATGGTTCCATAGTCCCCTCCTCTCATGGCGTCAAGTTGCAGTTACAATAAGGGTAGTACAGATACCAGTGCAAGACTGGCATCTGTACTGTAAAGCCCTTTTACTTAACGATCGTCCAGTTCCAGACGTCTCGATTCAGCTGCGAATAATCTTCGCTATCGACGATGTTTCCAACCCGCGTGTTGTGGGCAAATAGATTGTTTGCGAAGTAGAGGAAACTAAATGGTACCTGCTCAACTAAGAGCTCTTGATACTTGTCATAATGCTCCTTGCGGTCTTCAAAGCTGAAAGCCTGTTCGCCAGCGGATCCGGTATTGTAGATGGACCAGTCGGACAATTGGGCGAAGTTGTTGATGTGGTCAGGCTTGAAGTTGATGACTGCTTCAGATGGGTCTGGCGATCCGCCGGAACCGATCAGTCCAAGGTCATAGTTGCTTTCGCGAACACGGTTAAGGTGTGTTGCAAAGTCTGCGCTCACGATTCTGGTCTTGATTCCAATCTCCAGTAGGTTCTGTTGGATAATGACTGCCGACATTTCTCTCACGGTGTTACCTGTTGGTACCGAGAAGATGAGTTCGCGAGAGGAATCCCAGCCTTCTTCTGCCAAAATCTTCTTCGCTTCTTCAGGATTGAATCCTACGTTCACTACATCATTGTAATAGAGGTGGTCCTTAGAGAAAGGTCCAAAGGCTGCTTCGCCCTGTCCACGCAGAAGTCCTTGTACGATGGCTTCTCTGTTGATGGCCATGTTAATGGCTTGTCTAACCCCTGGAGTCAAATACTCTTTGGAGGTGTTGATTGCCATGTATTGATATCCTACGGTCGGTGTGGACTCTGTTACCAAATTAGACTGCCGCTGGGCCATATCCCAGTCGGAGAGTTGAAGCGCTGCAATGTTTCCGGCCAAGACATCGATTTCGTTGTTCATGAGACCGGAGAGTAGGTTAGGAGTTGCTACAACACGCAATACGAAACGATCCCAGCTGGGCGACTTCACATGGTAATCTTTGTTAGCTTTGAACTCCATGCGCTCACCGCTGATTTGGCTTTGGTAGATTGCTGGACCAGAACCAATTGGGCTTCTCCAGTAGTCGCTCTCACGAATGCTCTCGAGAGGCAAGTCGCCGAGGAGGTGCTTTGGCATAATATAGATGTCTCTGAGCTTGGTAAAGAACAAGAAGTCAATGTTCGTTGGTTGGGCCAAAGTAAACTCAACAGTGTGATCGTCGAGGGCCCGTACTTGAATGCTGTCATCGGTTTCTGCAAAACCAGCAAAGGGGCTCACATTGTTCTGTCTAACTGCTGCAACGGTTGGCGAAGAATAGATCTGCATGCTGAAAACTACGTCGTGTGCGGTTACTGGCTCGCCGTCATGCCACTTGGCATTTTCGTTCAAGGTAACAGTCAACACGGTGTTGTCTTCGCTCATTTCCCATGCTGTAGCTAATCTTGGCTCATAGGTGCCATTTTGCTTCAGGTACACCAGTTTGTCGAAGATTAGGTCGAGGACTACGTCAGAGTAAGAGCTGGTGGTGTCAAAGGGAATGAGATTGTCCCAAGCGGCAACCATGGCCATGGTAATTGTCTGATTTCCATTTGCAAGAGTTGCTCCGGTGACGCTGGTAATCATAGATAGAACGAGGACAAATAATAATGCCTTCCTTACAAAGCTTCTGCCTTTCATATATAACTCTCCTTTTTCTTTTTCCTGGAATTCTGCTACGGGCGACAATAAATCAAGTAAGGTCTATGCTGGATTCGTCTGCGGCAAACCTCCCTCTCCGTTTCGCGTTCTCGCTAAATGCTCATTTTCGTATCTAGGGCATCTCTGATGCCGTCTCCAATGAAGTTGATGCTCAGTACAGTTAAAACGAGTAAGATTCCCGCTGGAACCCACAGATATGGCTGATTAGCCAGGACACTAATGGACTGGGCGTAGTATAGGATATTTCCCCAAGATGGATCTGGTGGTTGAACTCCTAGTCCGAGAAAGCTCAGGGATGACTCTGTAATGATGGCCTGGGCTGTGCGGAACGTAAAGGAAATGATCACTGGTGCCAGGGAGTTGGGCAAAATGTACTTGACCATGATGTTCTTGCTCTTCTCACCGATGGCAACGGCGGATTGAACATAATCCTTTTCCCGAATGGAAAGGACGCTGGCATAGGTAAGGCGTGTAAACTCTGTCCAACCCAAGAACCCAATTACAAGGGTAACTGTGGTGATGGATTGCCCCAGGACACTAGCCAAGACCAGGATCAAAATCATCGATGGGAAGGACATGAAGATATCTGCAACCCTCATGATCACAACCTCCGTCTTCCCCCTAAAGAAACCTGCGATCAAACCTAATGGCACACCAATTAACAAACTCACAATAGCAGACAAAATGCCTACCGTTAGAGACACACGGCCCCCGTAGATGAGCCTGGCAAAGTTATCTCGTCCCACATCATCTGTTCCCAGGATATGGGCTGCCGAAGGAGGTGCACCGAAGCTCATGTAGTCAATACTGTATGGATCGAGATTCATGATACTTGGTAGAAAGAGGATAGCCAGAATCTCGATGATCAAGATGATGGCGCCCACCATGGCCAGTTTGTGTGCAAAAAAACGTTTTAGGACGTCACGTAGATAGGAACTCTGTTTAGCTGTAGCCACGCTATCACCACCTTTACTCGTAACGAATCTTCGGGTCAAGTAGACAGTAGATCAGGTCAATAACGATATTTCCGACTAGAACTGCTGCTGCAATAAAGACTGTGATTCCCATGATGACCGGATAGTCTCTAGAATTAATAGCCAGTACCATTAGACTACCGAGTCCGGGCCAAGCAAAGATTTGCTCCGTTACAACCGCTCCCCCAAAGAGGAAGGGAATCATCAAACCAATTCTTGTGACGATGGGTATAAAAGCATTTTGCAGAGCATGCCTAAACAAAATGACACTTTCAAACAAGCCCTTGGAACGCGCAGTTCGAATGTAGTCCTCTTGCTGCACTTCAAGCATGGAGCCTCTAGTCTGTCGAATGAGGCTGCCCACCTGCTGGATGGATAGAACCAACATCGGTAAGATTAAGTGATGGAGGAGCATGCCAAGGCTTCGCGTGCCTGAGCTATCGTACATGCCTCCGCTCGGGAAAATGTTTAGTTTCACCGAGAATAGGTACACAAAGACGAGTCCAGCAAAGAAGTTGGGCATCGCCGCCCCCACAAAGGAAAGGGCTGAGGAAATGTAGTCCCAAATACTGTAGGGTCGATAGGCGGAAATAATTCCTAGGGGCAAAGCCACCAAGAGCGAAAATGTTAAGGAAGAAAATGTTAGGAGCAGAGTGGGTCCAACCCTTTCTGCTATATCTACCCACACCAAATTCCCGGTCCGGTAGGAGATGCCCAGATTACCGCTGAGGAGTTGTTTGAGCCAGTTAAAGTACTGCACGACTACGGGTTGGTCGAGCCCATACCTCTGCCGCAACACTTCCATCTGTTCTGCAGTAGCATGGGGATCACTAAAGATCATTTCCAAGGGCGTTCCAGGCGCAAGTGACGATAGAACATACACCAAAATCGTGATCCCAATGAAGGTTGGTATAGCGATTAATAGTCGTTTCCCTACGAATTTCAGCATCTTGCATTCCCTTCCCAATACCATTTTGTCTACGACGGTTGCTAATATCTGTAATATTACTTGATAATATATTGCGTAATATGATTACTGATATTATAACTGGCAAACAATCAAAATGCAAGAGTTTTTCTGAGGACTCAGTCCGCGCAATGCGCGCAATTTGACGAATTTAGGACAATAGATAAGGCTATACGCGCCCAACCCCCTTGGGGAGACACGTCACCCCACCACCCTGAGTCGTTACGCATATCGGATTTACATAGCAAAACGGTCCGCAAGGGACCGCTTTTTCTTAGGTTAATTAGTCATTCACCTTGACAATTAGACAAGTTAAGTTAGATGAATATCTATTTAATCCTTGACATCGTTACACATCTATCTTAAACTACTATTAGACATCTAACTAATCGAAGGAGGACTTTTGTGTGAAACTAGTTCATAGAGGCTTAAACGAAGCCTATGCGATCCTTTCCACCTTTAGATTTATTTCCAACTTTCACTATTTCAAAGTGCAAGTGGAGGAAAAATGGAACATGGAGATCGGCAAAGAACTGGAAAAAGATGTGTTGGAAATGCTAGAAAACCCCCTTTTCCAGGAGGCCAGGCATTTTGTCCAGCAAGAAGTTCCCACCAGTAGTCTATTTATTAACGGAGACCTCATCACCGATAGCGAGAACATAGACGACTATTTCCGCCGCTTACTGGGCCAGGGAGAAGATGAGCTCAGAGGACAAGTCTTTAGGCTCTTAGATCTCGATCTGACCCTTGATTTCAGCACAGATCACGCTTTACATGTGATTCTTCAGCATCTCGAAAAACTAGACTTTCCAGGGGATGTTAAGTGGTTCCTCATTTCCCTCATCCAAAACCCAGAGCTCCAGCTCAAGAGATTCCAAGGGACCATCGATCGCTTCCTACCCCTATACGAAGAACTGAAGGAAAAAAACATGCCACAGTATCAACATTTCCGCCAGTGGTTTGAAGCAGAGCTGAACGAACACGGAGTGGACTTCCTGGATAAGCATGTGAGTTTTATCAATCTGCAGGGATACGAGGAAGTACAACTCAGCTATTCCCTCTTCGATCTACTCTCCTCTCATCATCTTAGGGACGGAGGGCTTCATCTCTTTGTAGGAATGCTTTTCCAGAAATATGTGCAGGAAAGGACCACGAAAAAGGACATGGACACACATCTGATGACCCTGAAGGTCCTTGGCGATCCGACTCGCTTGGAGATTCTAAAGTTTCTTACGGCGAACGAGAGCTACGGGCAGGAAATTGCCGAGAAGTTCGGCATATCAACGGCCACCGTTTCCTATCATATGGACTATTTTCTTGGAGCCTCTCTGATTCACATCGAACGCAAGGGACGCCGTCTGTATTATTCCGTTAACAAATCTCAAATTCGGGGTTGTCTCAAATTCCTCGCAAGCGAGTTTGAGCTCTAGCATGGCCAAGACCCAAAGAAGGGAAGTAGCCCGATGAACACATTTGTGGAAAGCATGACGAAGAGTCGGTATAGAAACTCCGCCAACACCAACATGTTTGTCTTCCTGCTAGGAAAATTAGTGTCGCTCTTTGGAACGAGGATTATGAACTTCGCGATTGGTCTCTATGTTCTTCGCACAACTGGCTCTGGTATGGGCTTTGCTCTGACAATGATTGTGGGCACAATTCCGGCCATCATCATCTCACCTTTTGCAGGAGTGGTAGCAGATCGGGTCAATCGCCGAGTCGTTGTGGTTTTAACGGACCTTTTGTGCGGAACCGTCTTGGTGGGTATGTACCTTGTTGCATTGGGCAGAGGATTCTCCATGAACCTTATCTTGGTCCAAGTCTTCTTACTTTCAATTCTGAACACATTTTTCAACACTACAATGGAAGCTTCTGTTCCCAACATCGTTGATCCGAGCAGATTAACAAAGATCAACTCTTACAGTTCATCCATCAATTCGCTGTCAGCCATCGTTGGTCCGGCAATTGGAGGACTCGTCTACGGCATGTTTCAGATTGAACTTTTCATACTCGTTGCCGGTCTCTGTTTCATCCTCTCTGCCGTCTCGGAGCTCTTCATTAATTTCAACTTCAATCAAACGCCCGTAGCAAAAAGATCTAAAGAGAATATCATCTCTGACATGAAGTCAGCCCTCCATTATGTGCGGGGAAAGCGGATTGTTCTTACGATCTTGCTCTTTGCCGTTTTCATCAACTTCGTCTTTAGCACCTACATCGTTTCTCTACCCTACATTATTAACATTGAACTAGGCTTAAGCTCCGATCAATATGGGTTTATCCAGTCAGCCTCTGCCCTTGGCAGTCTGGTCTTTTCCCTACTGTACGCTTTGATACCCGAGAACAAAGGAAAGTTCAAGTACCTCATGGCCGCCTTGGTTGCTATGTCTGCCTTGATGATCCTAACTGGCGTACCAACACTCGGGACGTTTGGGACTCCATCACCCATGACCCTACTTGTCTACTTCACCGCGAACAACTTCGCCCTAGGCGGAGCCTTGATGTTCCTAAACCTACCAAGCTTCATTCTGTTACAAAAGGAAACCGCGGATGAATACCGCGGTCGAGTTAATGGTTTTCTCTGGACGATGTCTCTTTCCATCCAACCTTTGGGAATGGCTCTCGGGGGCTTCTTTGTCGATCACATCTCAAGCTTCCTCTTGGTTCTCGGCTGCGGCACGCTACTTTTGACCATATCGCTCTTGATGGCTAAGGACCAACAACTAAGAGAGGCGTTTTAGATCCTAGCCGTCTTGTATCCGCAACTCTTCTTGGAAAGCGGTATGAGTAAATAGATCTCGGGTCTTCTTTAAAAAGAGGCAGGAAAAAGAGGCCTCACTCCCAAAGTGTTTAGTTGCAGAACCGGACACG
>JAAZLY010000079.1 GCA_012799115.1 Bacillota bacterium | reverse complement strand
GTGCCGTCCTTGCTGTGGCGGAGGAATTGGGAAGTAGTGACGAAGAAATCGTGGAAGCCCTTCTAGTCATGGGGGGTGTGGGTATTGTCTCAGCTGCTCAAGGTCCCATTAGCGGTGCAGAAGGTGGATGCCAGAGTGAATGCGGTGTTGCTTCATCCATGGCCGCAGGGGCCGTGGTTCATCTGTTGGGAGGTTCTGCCGAACAGGTCTTTGACGCGGCTTCATTAGCGCTCCAAAGCCATTTGGGCTTGGTCTGCGACCCCTTGGCTTCCCTGGTCGAAGTCCCTTGCGTGACCAGGAATGCAACCGCTGCAACCACGGCAATTGTAGCGGCCAATATGGCGATTGCAGGGATTCCAGGCGTGATCCCCTATGATGAGACAGTCGTGGCCATGAAGCAAATTGGCAAAGCCCTACCTGAGAGCTTGCGTGAAACGTCTCTAGGCGGCTTAGCGGCCAGCCCTACAGGGAGAAGAATCTATAAAGAAATGCAGGACAAGCACAGTCTCTAGCCAAGATCAAAAAACGACGTGGCATCGTTGATGCTACGTCGCTATTGATGAAAAATGGCGGAACCGACGAGACTCGAACTCGCGATCTTCGGCGTGACAGGCCGACGTGTTAACCAACTACACCACGGCTCCAAGCATTTCTTATTATACAGGTGTTTGTCATTTTAGGCAAGAGGTTTTTGAAATTCCTAATGCAAAGGAGGATTCCCATGCGTCGTAGGGGAGTTGTTGTTGAAAGGACGGAGAAGGAACTCGTAGTCGAGATTCAAGATCCGGCGCGTACCTGCGGCAGCTGTAAGGGCTGTATCAGGATCACGCCTGACCGTCCCCCGGAGGATTATCTAGTGCGCACGCCGAATCCCCGCAACAAGTATGATGTGGGTGATGAAGTCATTCTAGACGGCGAAATCGCACCTTTGGTCAAGGCAGTAGGCGTTTTATACGGTATTCCATTTGCTTCGCTCTTTGTTGGTTACCTCGCCACCCGTTTGATTAGTGGTAGCGATCCAGTAGCAGGACTTGGTGGAGTAGCGGGTTTATTGTTAGGGGCTGTAGTCGCCAGAACAATAACCCGCCGTTTCTATGATCGCGAGCCAGAGTTTCGCGTTGTAGCTCGGGCTTGTTCCTAGGAGGAATCGACATGTCTTTGGTAGCAAGCGAAGTCACCAAACGGTTTCGGGATGTCACTGCAGTTGACAATTTGAGTTTCACTGTCCAAGAAGGATCCCTGTTTGGCTTCTTGGGTCCAAATGGTGCTGGAAAGACGACGACGATGCGGGTCGTCCTTGACATCATCAAACCCGATGAGGGGAGGGTGACCTGGAAGGGGCTCCCCTTTGGCCAAATGGGACGGGGCTTCTTTGGATACCTACCGGAGGAACGGGGTTTGTATCCCAAGATGCGCTTAGCAGAACATCTCGAATTTTTGGGACGCATACACGGCCTAGACAGGCGCAAAGCACAACTAGAGACAGAACGATGGATTGAGCGTTTTGGACTTGGAGATATGCGCCATAAACGTATTGAGGAGTTATCCAAGGGCAACCAGCAAAAAGTGCAGACCATCGGAACCATGCTCCATGATCCAGAGCTATTGATTTTGGATGAACCCTTTAGTGGCCTAGATCCGGTCAACACTGCTCTGCTTAAGGATGTCTTGTTGGATGCTCACGGACGGGGACGGACCATCATCTTCTCCAGTCACCGCATGGATCAAGTAGAGGAGATTTGTGAAGACATTGTCTTAATCAACAAGGGACGCCTGCTCTTGCATGGCAATCTCAAAAAGATTAAGCGTTCTATGGGTCGGCAGATTCTGAGGATTTCCTTGGAGGGGAAGGAAGACTTTTGGGCAAAGATTCCCGATCTTGAACTGCTAAATTCCCGCTCTGATTATCAGGAGTTTCGCCTTGGAGAGGGTGTCGATCCCAACGAAGTCTTGGCTGAGGCCATGCGGGCGGGGCAAGTGCTCCGTTTCGAACTTGTGGAACCATCACTAGATCAGATTTTTGTGGAGAAAGTGGGTGCGATGGCATGAGCATGATTCCTGTCTTGGTGAAGCGTGAGTTTACGTCCCGGGTTAAGGGAACAGCCTACATTCTGACAACGCTCTTCGGGGTCTTGGTCTTTGTCGCCCTTTCTTTCCTTCCTCCTATTATGGAACGTATCAATCAGAGCATGAATCCTGGGCAGATTGATCTAATGGTGTATGAACAGGATGGAGAATCAGGCATACTTCCCTACCTACAAGAAGTAAGCGAAACGCGCGACGGGTTCGCGCTACGCTCTGGCAGTGGCTTTAGCGAACAGGAAGCATACCAGATCGTTCTTGACGAAGGCTTGTCAGGTCTTTTACTTGTAGATGGGCCCTTATACACTTTGGTGACCACCGATGCAAGCAATGTGATTTTGAACGATGAGATTGAGAGTATCCTGAATATGGCGGTGAGCCGCTACAATGCTACTCGTCTGGGACTTTCTCCTGAGGATATGAACAGTCTCTTCGGTAGAGTCGATTTCCGGGTACGGGAGGTTTCTCCCCTCAGTGATGATGGTGAAGAACTTGATAGTGTAGCCCATACCCAGGCTATGGTCTTAGCCTACTTCCTACTGTTCATGATTTACATGGCTTTAATCATGTACGGCAATATGGTGGCCTCCGGAGTTGCAGAAGAGAAAAGTTCACGCATCATGGAGGTCATGGTCTCGACCGTGAAGCCCCTTGAGCTCATGCTTGGTAAGATCATTGGTGTGGGCGCTTTAGGTCTCTTTCAGTTCTTCATCTGGATTGGGACAGGACTTCTCATGAATACCATGGGGAAGTCTGGATTTCTCGGAGGGCTCCTCGGGGCAACACAACCACTCAGTACAATTCCCTTAACGACCATTTTGTGGTTTGGTCTCTACTTCGTTTTGGGCTACTTTTTTTATGCGTCTATTTTCGCTGCAGCTGGCGCCTTGGTATCACGGGTTGAGGAAGTGAGCCAAGTCGTGACAGTAATTATGATGTTGCTTATGGCAGGCTTCTTTGCAGCTTATATTTCTTTCCTCAATCCGAATGGTTCGGTCGCTGTGGTGACCTCTTTGATTCCCTTTACCTCCCCCATGGTGATGTTTGCACGTATCGTTTTGGGGAACCCGCCCATGATGGAGGTCATTGCCTCGGTCGTTCTCTTGGTTGCAGCGTTGCTCATTGTAGCTTGGATTTCCGCCAAAATATACCACATTGGAATTCTAATGTATGGTAAGCGTCCGAGTCTTCGCCAAGTACTGCGACTGATTCGAGACTGATTGCCTGGGGGGATTGCTGTGCGTATCCATTTAGCAGGGGGCAAGCTTGGTCTCCCGCCAAATAATATGGTTCAGGTTCTTGACAAGCTTTTAGAAGAACATGGTATCTTGCGTGGAGTGGTGCGGCGTGTCAACGCTACCTCGATCTTGGTGGAACTTGCAGAGACCGAGGTGGAGCTTCCCGTGCGAGGTGCTTCCGTAACAGTAAGCCAGATCGTGGAGATCACCAGACAGGATCCAGAGACGATTGCCCTGAGGGCGCTCCCGGACCAGCCCACAGTTCTCCCTGAGATAGAACCGTCTCGAACATCCATGCAGTTGGAGCAGGCTTTATTGGACATGAATGTTCCCCCTACCCCCGAGGCGATTTTGGTTGCAGAGGGCCTTCTAGAGGGGGGATTTCCGCTGCAAGAGCCCTTGATTTGGTCCCTACTGCCCTGGGCTGAAAAGGGCCAGTTGGCAGAGGCTTTCTTGGCCCTAAAGGCCAAGTTCCCCCTTAGGACAGAAGTGCTAACTATGGTCCAGCGTTTTCAAGGGCGCGACATAGCTGAGCCGATCTTGACCGAGGCTAGAGAGGAGTTGCCTTCTGATCTGCAGGCGCTCTTCGCTGAGCCAAGTTTAGACAACCGAGCTCGCTGGAGCAATAAGCTAGCGGAGGGTAAGTTGTTTAAGGTACTTGTCCGGATACTTGTGGAAGAACGTTTCGTAGAAGCGCTTTTGAACCGAGAGGCTGATCCTGGCCAGTCTGAGCATCTCTTTGCTCTACCCTTTATCCGCAAGGATGATCTGTATGCGGGTTGGCTAAGAATTACACGGGAAAATCCCGATAAGCAGGGTGAGGGTGCTAAGGAGCAGAGTTTTCGTTTGGAACTGCAGATCCCGACCGCAGCCTTTGGTATCGTTGTAGCCGAGGTCCTCGTGGCAGGAAGAAACGTAAGTGTGATCCTCAGGGCCGAAGGTGGGTTCGATGAGGCTGAGCTAGCTCTTCAGGAGCTAGCGGAAGAACTACAGGATGCGGGATGGACCATCAGAGAACTGGAAATCAGGGGACGAGACGATGCGGAAGGCCGTAGCATTACGTTATGATCGCCAGAAAAATCAAGCCCCGGAAGTTGTCGCTTCGGGGCAAGGCTTGATCGCGGAGAAAATTCTGGAAATCGCGGCGGAGAACAGGGTACCTTTTTATGAACACCATGAGCTGGTGGAGACTCTGGCCACCCTGCCTTTGGGTTCGGAGATTCCCCCTGAACTTTATGAACTAGTTGCTTACATCCTTGCTTTTGTCCACAGGATTGATGAAGAGCAGGGCAGAAACAAAGGCGGTGATGGGAATCGCTAGAGTTAAGCCGATGCTACCGGCCATAGCCCTAATGACCTCAGATGCTACCATATCCAGGTTGAGGACATCGCTCCAGCTACTTTGACTGGCTTGAAAGAGAAGAAGCAAGGGTAGGGATGATCCAACATAGGCTAAAATCAAGGTGTTGGACATGGTGGCAATTAAGTCTCTACCCACAGCGATTCCCCGGGAGAAAAGTAGCTTAAAGTCGGTATCTGGGTCTGCCTCTTTAATCTGTTCCATCGCAGAGGCAATGCTGATGCCAACGTCCAAGATTGCTCCTAAGGCTCCAATAATCATGCCGGAGAAGAGCAGACCCTGAAAATCAATGGATGGGTCCATGTATTGTAGCATCTGGGCTTCGCTCGAGGAAAGTCCCGTGAGGTGGCTGGCTTTTCCCACCAGGTAGGCCAAAAAGCCTGCTGTAACAAGGCCACCGACAGTTCCACATATGGCTGCAGCTGTTTTTCTACTATACCCAGCCACAAAAAGGATAAAGAGTCCTGTCAAGCCAGAAGACAAACCGACTGTGACGAGTATGGGGTTATAGCCCCGCAGGACCAGGGGTAAGATCATAGTCACAATAACCAAACCCATGCCGATGAGGGAGATCACTGCTTTAACCCCCTGGCGTCCACCGATGACGATCACAGATAAAGCGAATAGGGCTGTGATAATGATAAGTGGTGTCTTTCGGCTGAAATCGGAAAGATAATATTCTGGCTCCGCTCCACTGAGATCCGCTTCCAGAGTGACTCTGTCGCCCTTCTTTACGACTAGGTCATAATAAGGGTGACCGGTGAGTGTATGAAGGATCTGGATGGTCTGGTTCTCGTGGGGACCTGACAAAAGGCGTATTGTGAGGATCTGTGTTTCCCATGTCTCATCTCCATAGGGTTGGGGCTCGACAGTATCCACACCAAGAACTTGTCCCTGGTAGCTTGCGGCGAAGCAAGTACCACCGAGCATAAGAACCAGAAGCAGGGTAGTTAGAATTTGGCTAGGTTTTGTCATAGGATGACCTCCAGATGGTGCAAACTAACGCGTATTGCCTCATTATAGCACGGGGAACAGCAAAATTAAAGAATCTTGCTCCATGCCCAGTGGAAATACCTCCAAAAGGCAAAAGTAATTGCGCAAAGTACTCTTGACTTTGCTGTAAGGCCTGGGTATAATAAGTAAGTGTCTGGCGGCGTAGCTCAGTTGGTCAGAGCATACGGTTCATACCCGTAGAGTCGCTGGTTCAAATCCAGCCGCCGCTACCAATTAGAAACCAACAAAACCCTACAAATTTTGTAGGGTTTTTTCCTTTATCTCGAAAAAAGAAGATAAGTAGTCACTCTAGGCCACACCCTTCGACAGATCCACGATTTACATCTTGCTATGATTGTAGACATGGGGTAAGAAGGAGATGATCTAGTGGCAAAGGTCTTGTCTGTCCCTCTACCGTCGAAGGAGGGCAATCGATCGATCTACGAAGTGTTAATCCAGTGGGCTGACTCTCCGCTTGCATGGGGCATCATTGGATGTCTCCTCGGCCGTGCTTCCATTTTCGGCGAGATCTGGCCCCTTGGTCTAGCTTACATAGCAGTCTACCGGAGACTGCGACCGAAGGGAGTTATTCTCCCCTTAATGGGAGTAGCGCTAGGGATTACGAGTCAGATCGGCGTAGTTTCTTCCTTGCCGTATTATGGTGCTCTTGCGGTTCTGACTCTAGGGCCTGGTGTAGGCGAAAAAGTCGGCAGGAGGTGGCTCATTGGCAGCCTTCTCCTCGTCAAGCATGCCTTGCACCATCTTTTGTATCCGGTTCCCATGGTGTTTATTATCGCAATTACAGAATGCGTGTTTGCTCTGTTTTTCTACCGTCTGATCTATCCTGCCCTTGAACGCTGTTTTGGTAAGCAGTTGGCTTGGGGTGAAGTGTATACATTTGGCTTGGCTCTTACCTTGATATTATCCATTGACTGGAGCTTTGGAGGTATCTCGCCCCGTCTATTCCTAATCTTTGTCCTGATTCTGTTAGGGGCGCGCTTAGGTGGACTGGGCATTTCTTGTATTTTGGGACCTACCTTGGCACTACTGGCCATGCTCCTTGGGGAACCCGTAGAAATGGTGCTGTTTATTGTTACTTCTAGTCTCTTGACTGGCTTTCTCCACAAATTTAGCTGGGGATATTATCTTGGACCTCTTCTCGCGCTCATTTTCTCCACTTCTAGGCCCGTTGATGCCGGGATCTTGGCCTGGCTTCTTGTTGCCTTGGCGGCAGCCTTGGTCTCAAGTCGGGTACCACAAACGAAATTGAACTTACTCAAGCGAATCATCCCAGGTACGGAGCCTTTTGAACAACAAAACAAGGGCTATGATGAGCATCTAAAGAAAGTATTTGACCAGAAGATCGATGGTTATCTCACTGTTTTTGAAGAACTGGAAAATACTCTGCTCGATAACGAAAATCCCCTCTTTCACAGGCAAATGCATGGTATGGCCGAACTGCTAAAGACGATGAAGACATCATTTTCGCCGGAGGCTGCCTTTACTAGAGAGCTCGAAGAAGTACTGCTCCGCCAGTTCTCTGGAGTTGATCTCGCCTATATTACAGTGCTGCCTACTCTAGATGGGTTTGAGATCTACGGTGCTCGCAATGAGACGTGTCAGAGCAAGACCTTCTGTAGGGAGGTTGCTGAGTTTGCGAGCGGGACCATTGCCTCTCAGCGTTACGGCGTATCGAGCTGCACTTGCAGGGAAGAGGGGATTTGTGGCTTCAAGATTTTGCCCTGTCCTCGTTTTAAGGTGGAAATTGGAAGAGCGAAAGTCGCCAGCAGGGATATTTCGGGAGATAATCAAATCACCTTTGAAGTTGCCTCAAGTAAAGTTGCCATCGTCTTAAGCGATGGAATGGGGGTCGGTTTAAAGGCTCATACCGAAAGCAATGTTACTCTTCGTCTCCTGGAACGTATGATCAAGGCGGGTTATGACCTTGCAACATCGGTCTCTTTGATTAATCGTTTGCTCATGTTACGAAACCAAGATGACATGTTTGTGACCATCGATATGGTCGTAGTCGATCTTTTCTCAGGCCAGCTGGAGTTTGTTAAGATCGGAGCAGCCCCGAGTTTCATTAAACGGGGTCGCGAGGTGGAAATCATCCATAACCACGCTTTGCCGGTCGGTGTTTTGTCGCAAGTGGATGTGGAATCCGATAGGAGAATGCTGCAGGAAGGCGAAGTGTTAATCATGACGACCGATGGCGTCCTAGATGCGCAGCGCAAAGTGGCACGTCAGGATGAGTGGATGTGTTGGAACTTGCGACGCCTTAAGCTCTGCGATGATATGTCCGTCTTAGCTGAGACCATTTTGGCGGATAGCATTGATGTGGCCGATGGACGTGTAGAAGACGATATGATGGTCGTTGTCGTGCGGCTGGTCAGAGCCGATTGTGAGCTTTCAAGCTATAGGAGGGTGCAATCCAGTGGATAGAGATCTGTTTTCGCGATTTCTAGACAATTTACAAAAGCTCTCTGTAACAAGGCAAGATCGTATCTTGGTTGCGGTCAGTGGCGGACCAGATTCTATGGTTCTTCTGCACCTTCTTTGGCGCTACAACGCCAAGAAAATTGGACTCTTCCATTTGAATCACGGTTTCCGTGCCAACGCTTCCAAAGAGGCCAAGTTTGTGGAGGAGTATGCACAGAAACTCGACATTCCAGCGCAGATCGAGTCCTATGACATCACTGGTTTCCTATCAGAAAGTGGCGAGTCAAAACAGCAGGGGGCTCGGAAAATTCGCTACCAACTCTTGCGCAACTTCGCTGAAGCAAATGGTTATCACCGTATTGCCCTTGGTCATCATGGCGATGATCAGGCTGAGACAGTGCTAATGCGTATGATCAGAGGTTCTGGCTTGCATGGACTCGCTGGGATTCCAAAACAGAGGGGTCCTTTTATCCGTCCCCTGTTAGATTTCTACAAAGAGGAGCTCCTCCAATATTGTGCGGATTTTGAGATACCCTATGTCTTGGATGAAAGCAATTTTGAACCAGTGTATCTTCGCAACAAAGTCAGGCAGGAGCTGCTTCCCCTTCTTATCAGGGAGTATAACCCAGAAATGGTCTCTCAGCTCATTCAGCTCGCCGATCTAGCAAGGGAAGATGAATTGGAACTGCAAAAAACGGCAGAATCCATTGCCTTAAGGCATCTTAAATGGCGTAGTGGGCAAGTGACATTCCCCCGTAAGGTCTTCGCCCCGTTATCCACATCGATGCAGCGGCGCGTACTCAGAAGTCTTCTGCAGTGCTACAAGGGGAATCTGCTGCAAATCGGCTTTAGTCATATAGAAGAGTGGCGTGAGAGATTAAGGGAAGACTCAAGTTTTCGCCTCTCGCTACCACAGTGCACTGTCTCTGCTACCCCTGAGTATATTTTTGTCGGTGGGTTTGTCGCCAAAGCTTGGGCCCCTAGTGAGCTCAAGTTACAGGATGAGCTCCGGGTTGGCTCTTTTGCAATCCGAGCTCAGGTCTTTGAGGGTCAGATTCTTGAGCCAGAAGAGAGTTGCGAGGACTTTGACCTTGATACTCTAGCATTACCTCTGATGGTACGGCCGCGGCAGGCGGGAGATAGAATTGCGCTTTTTGGAGGAGGAACCAAGAAAGTCAAGGATCTGATGATTGACCATTATGTCCCCCTGGAAGAGAGAGATTATTTTCCACTTGTCTGTGACCAAGACGACATTTTGTGGATTCCTACCCTACGTCGAAGCTCGAAGGGGGCCATTACTAAGGACACAAAAAGGGTGCTACGTTTGAGCCTGAAATAATGCTTACGAATGATTGTCACGCCCAAACCCTTATGTTATAATTGACTAACGTATCGCTATTTGTCATGCTCTTGGCTCCGGAAAGGGAGGGCAAAACTTGAATAAATTCCTTCGCGGCATCAGCTTATACTTGCTGATTGCCATTATTGCAGTATCGATTGTTAGTAATCTTTATTCGCCAGCATCTCCTGCCAAGGAACTGTATTACTCAGAGCTTCTTCAATTCATCGATGATGATCGAGTGGCATCTGTCAAACTAGTAGGAGATCAGCATGTCGAAGGTCGGCTCCGAGACGGCACTGTGTTTACCGCTCTAGTGCCTGTGGGCAAGATGGCAGACATCGCCGACCGCTTAGAAACCCGTAATGTACAGTTAGAGGCAGAATTACCGCCGCAACCTCCATGGTGGATGGCGCTTTTGCCGAACATCATTTTTATCGTCGTATTGGCCTTGTTCTGGTTGTTTATCATGAATCAAATGCAGGGTGGCAACAATCGTGCCATGTCCTTTGGCAAGAGTCGAGCCCGTTTGCATCATGAAGACAAGAGAAAAGTTACCTTCGATCATGTAGCTGGAGTCGATGAGGCCAAACAGGAACTCGTTGAAATTGTAGACTTCTTGAAACATCCGAAGAAGTTCAATGATGTTGGAGCCAAGATACCCAAGGGTGTCCTCTTGGTGGGACCTCCTGGTACAGGTAAGACTCTGCTAGCCAGGGCTGTTGCTGGTGAAGCAGGGGTACCGTTTTTTAGCATTAGTGGATCCGAGTTTGTAGAAATGTTCGTGGGTGTTGGTGCCTCGAGAGTGCGGGATCTTTTTGAAAACGCTAAGAAGAATGCACCTTGCCTCATTTTTATCGACGAACTCGATGCCGTTGGTCGCCAGCGCGGTGCAGGTCTAGGTGGCGGACATGATGAGCGAGAGCAAACCTTGAATCAGCTGTTGGTTGAGATGGATGGGTTTGAAACAAACTCCGGAATTATCATTATGGCCGCGACGAACAGGGCTGATGTCCTTGACCCCGCATTGCTACGACCTGGACGATTTGATCGTAAGGTCGTTGTGGATCGCCCTGATTTGCAGGGACGTACTGAGATCCTCAAGATCCACAGCCGTGGAAAACCTCTGCAACCTGAAGTTGATCTGAAGGTCATTGCCAGGCGGACGCCGGGCTTCTCAGGTGCAGACCTTGAGAATGTGTTGAATGAATCGGCCATTCTAGCCGCTCGAGGCAATCGTAAGACAATTACCATGCCCGATGTGGAAGAGGCGATTGATCGGGTCGTTATGGGTCCAGAGAAGAAGAATCGGAGGCTCCATGAGATTGACCGTAAAGTATTTGCCTATCATGAAGCAGGTCATGCAGTGGTAGCTCACTTCTCGAAACATGGCGATCCAGTCCATAAAGTAACGATTGTGGGCCGGGGTGGAGCCGGCGGTTATACCATGATGCTACCTGAAGAAGAGCGCTTTGTGGCTAGCCGCTCCAAGTTGAAGGACGAGCTCGTGAACTTGCTTGGTGGCAGAGCCGCCGAAGAGTTAGCCCTGGATGAGATCAGTACTGGTGCTTCCAATGACTTAGAACGTGTGACGCGTATTGCTCGTAAGATGGTTATGGAGTGGGGAATGAGCCCACGACTTGGGCCTTTGACCTTTGGCCGGCCTAATGGCGAAGATTTGGTATTCTTAGGCAGAGACATTTCCCGGGAGCGCAACTACAGTGAAGGTGTAGCTGAGATCATCGATGAAGAAGTCCACAAACTTGTTGAGTCGAGCTATGAAACAGCCAAATCCTTACTCACTGAACATCGGGCCAAGCTCGATGCAGTGGCAGATGCACTTCTGGAGGTTGAGACCCTAGGTAGAGAAGAGTTCTTGGCCATCATGGAAAGCGGGGAGCCCGCGGCACTAGAGCCGGGTGTAGAGGAACAGGCTACCACCGAGCTGCAGGATGATGTTAAGGTTGAGGACGAAGCCGAGACCACAAAGACCCGTAGTAGTGAGCAGCTCAGGCCAGCACCGGAAAGTACGATCTAGGTATTCAAACTAAGAATAGAAAAACGACCCGTTTCTGGGTCGTTTTTTGTTCAAGCTGACCTATGATCTATCTAAGGTGGGCGGGCTTATCCCCAAGTGTGAGTGGAATGAGGAGAATTTCGCCTTGGCGCATTACTGTGAGCATTACCTCATCACCTACATCGTATTGACTAATTGCCTCAACCACATCGTCGGTGGAGAAGACATCATCGTCTCCAATGCGTCGGATCACGTCCCAAGCCTTAAGCCCTGCTTCTGAAGCGGGTGAGCCTTGGATGACGTCCAGAACCAACACTCCCTTGTTGTCGGGAAGTCGCAATTGCTCCGCCATACTCTCAGTCAGGTTTTGATGATATACACCAATCCAGGGTTGACTTGGCAGACTGACACTGCCGGTTGTCATGAGCTCTTCCAAGACGTCCTTGGCCACATTGATGGGTATGGCAAAACCAATTCCCTGTGCACTGGCATGAACGGCGGTGTTAATACCGATGACCTCACCTTGCATGTTCAGGAGTGGTCCACCAGAGTTACCGCTGTTAATGGCAGCATCTGTCTGCATCAGGTTCTCGTAGACTTGCACTTCTCCTGTTTCCTGGCTGCGAATGTTAATCTCGCGACCCTTGGCGCTGAGTACCCCAACCGTTACGGTATGGTGCAAGGATTCGCCGTAGGGATTGCCGATAGCGATCATCCACTCACCGATTCTCGATTGATCAGAATCGCCCAAGGGCACAGTTGGGAAAACATGCTCCTGTTCATTGATGATCTTAAGGACAGCCAAGTCCAAGCGTTGATCGGAGCCCATGATCTCAGCTTGATACTCCCGATCGAGGCCCGGAACGTCCACAATCACTTTGATAGTCTGGCC
>JAAZLY010000078.1 GCA_012799115.1 Bacillota bacterium | reverse complement strand
TCGGCGTTTCCTTCGCCTCCACAGTCGCATCATATCTATGCATGGTCACTGCTTCCACTACCTTATAAAACCAACTAAGGATCCCTGGGGCCTAGAGCGGGTAGTCTGTCCACATCGCGGAAAATCCTCCCCTGTCATCCAGCCACCATCCTGGGCCTTGCCAGGCGGGCTTGGAGACTAAAGGTCAAGGGGAAAGCACCTTCTAAGGAGGGATAGTAGCATAAGTTGTCTTGGTCTATGGCAATACCGCCCATCCCTGGGGCGCAGCGATCATGTTCGTTCAAAAACTCAATGGAGAGGCCAGCTCCTACGAGCGAGTTCACGAGCTCACTGATGGTATACATCCAGAAGTAGTTTTTCGATTCTTTAGGCTCTGAGGCGTACCCGCCGATGGTGTTGTCTTCATCTGGTTCTCGGCTGAAGTAGGGATACTTGATCTCCGTAATACCCTCTTTGAGTTTTTCTTCATCCAGGGCTAAAAAGAAGGGATGGGCATCATGGGCATAAAAGAAGCCGTCATCGTTCAGAAAGTACCGGATTGTCTGGGCCCAGCGGTCCAGGTCTGGTAACCACCCAATGGCTCCGTCGGAAGTGAAGACAATATCGTACTTACCCTCATGGGTGTCCATCAGCTCCATAATGTCTGATGTTACAAAGTTGATGTTTTCCACTCCTAGATCCCTGGCCAATTTGCCTGCAAAATACGTGTTGTCTGGCACCAAATCAACGCCAGTGACTACCCCGCCCATCTTGGCTAGAACGATGGAGTCGGCTCCGGTATTGCACTGTAGGTGCAGGATCTTCTTGCCGGTTATGTCACCTAGTTCCCTTTGGACGATGGGATTGAACTGGTAGGTATCCTTTTGGAATTGTGTTTTGTAATGGTTATAGTGATCCTCAGCCAAGAGGCTCCAAGCCTTTTTGTTCTGCTCTACCTTGCTCATGCTCTCACCTAACTTTCTATCTGTTGGGAGATGGAATAGACATGGACCCTGTTCCCTGCATAGTCCTTGTCCTCTATCTGCTTCATTCCGATCTTTTTCAGGATAGCAATGGAAGCTGCATTCCCAGGTTCAACGGTGGCCATGATGTTCTCAAGTCTTAAGGTCGTAAAGGCGTAGCGTAGACAGGCGCTGGCCCCTTCTGAGGCATAGCCCCTGTTCCAGTATTGATGATGTAACATGAAGGCCAGGCAATCCACCTGGGTACCATCGAGTTCCTGCCTCAGGATCCCCATTTGACCAACAAAGTTGCCCGACTCCTTCTCCTCAACCGCCCAATAGTCATAGCCATACTTCTCGTAACAGGTCATGGCCGCTGCAAGCCATCTCTGAGCATCCGCATTTGTGAGAGGTCCCGAGCAGAACTCCATGACAATTGGATCGCTGACGAGGCACAACAAATCATGGATGTCACTATCTGTAAGTTGCCTCAAGATTAGCCGTTCTGTCTCCATGATGACCATCCTGCCCACCTCCCTTGTTACTTCTTATCCTATGAACTCAGAGTTTTAGATACCAAATGAGCTGAACTTCATCTCTATACTTGATGCCTTTGAAGTAGGCGTATTCGTCTATCCTAGCCAAGACCGCTCCTTGTTTGTGGTAGAATCTGCAGGCAGGCACATTGTTGTTCTGGCATTCGATCTTCATTTCTGTTAGCCCTCTTGATCTTGACCACTGTACGGCCATTGCAAAGAGTTTTGAACCTATCCCCTGACCCTTATATTCGTCATGCACCCTTAGGTCCCAGAGCACACTCAGATCGTCTCTACCTTCGAGCATGTTAACCTTTTCCGTTCGCGAAGCAACAGTAGCTCCCCCAACGGGTGTGTCCCCGTCGTAAGCCATAAAGAAGGCCCAGTTCGTTA
>JAAZLY010000077.1 GCA_012799115.1 Bacillota bacterium | reverse complement strand
TGGACGAGTGGTTTTGGTCTCGCAGATGTCGAAGGCGGTAGAGCCCTGACCGTCGACACGCCAATGAGTGTCCAATCCATAACGAAGTCCATTGTGGCATGGGGTATTGTACAACTTGCGGAACGGGGTTTGATCGATCTAGATGCCCCCTTATCCCATGATCTGGTGGGGTGGCAGTTTCCCCAGTCTGACGATGGGTCAGAAGGGATTACGGTACGTAATCTCTTGAACCATACCTCGGGGATGCCCCTGGGTGATTTTACCGATGTCTATGCCCCGGGAGAGGAAATGCCTTCCCTGCGCAGCAAACTCACGGAGGAAGCGATCTTGCTTCGCAAACCAGGGATTGCATTCTCCTATTCAAATGTGGGTTATCATTTGTTGGAGTTACTTGTTGAAGAAGTCACAGGACGAGACTTCGCAGACTACATGCACTCGGAGGTTTTCCTTCCCCTGGACATGAAAACAGCAAGCTTTGAAGTAGATGGTTCTATGACGCCATATCCTCCTACTGGGTATGACCTGAGAGGAAGGCCTGTACCCGTCTATATGTATCCCCAGAAGGCATCTGGTGGGCTCTTTGCCACAGCTGAAGACATCGCTCGGTTTGTCGTGGTCAGCATGGAAGAACATTCTGAGACGTTGTATGCTCCCCAAGTGCGGAACATCGGGGTGTATGGTCTGGTTTTTGATGCCTATGGAGCGGGTCACTACATTGAGACACTGCCAAATGGTCTGCGTTCGGTTGCCCATGGTGGTCAAGGGAAGGGCATTATGACGCATTTTCAAGCGGTGCCTGAAACAGGCGATGCTATTGTCATTTTGACGAACTCCCAACGAAGTTGGCCCTTTATCTCTATTGTACTGAGTGATTGGGCGAGGTGGCGGTCTTTCCCATCTGTGGGTATGGGTAGAATTGTCTGGGCGCATCTCGGGCTTAGCGTCGTCATTGGCATGCTCTTTTCCGCCAGTATCCTGGTTGCCCTGGACCTGTTCGGGGCTTACAGGGGCCAGAGACGAATCGGATTTCGACTACTCCGGTTTAACATTGCCCTGGTCTCACTGGGAACCCTGGCCTACAGTGCATCGCAGGAGTACCTATTCATTTCATCCGTCTTTCCCAGTCTAACAGCCTGGTTAGGAGGTGGTATCCTTACATTTAGCATTGTCTTGCTCTTGTCCGCCTGGCCACGGTCACTAGACAGGAACAATGACATACGATTCTAGCGGGAAGTGAGGTAATGAGAATGAGCAATAATCTAGGTATCACGCGGACATCAATCATGAACTTATTGGCTGACATATCGCCCATGGCACGAGATTATGTGGATGAAGCCTTTGAGCAAGGGGTTGTTTTGGCCGTCCAAAGTGGTGAAGAGGGTGAAGGTGTCTTCCTGAGGGTCGCGTCGGATAATCTTTGCATATTCTACGCGAATTTCCCCGACGACTCGTCTCCTGAGATTTTGCGTAAAGTCAGTGAGGAGATCGATCACTCTGTTGTGACAGGTGGAGAGTTATACTTCAATGTGCATGGGGGCAATGCAAGGATTATTCAACTAGTACAGAGCAAGGGCTTTGTGCTTGAAATGGAGGGATACGTGCTTCGGTACTCCCCTGCAAAGGGGATGCCAGTTGCCTTGGGCGAGTTGGTAACGGAGGCACCGGCCAAGGTTGAATGGGAGAGTTATGTTGAGCTTTTTGAAGCGGCCTATGAACAGTTGAATCGAGAGAATGGCTGGGATACGAAGGGCTACTCGAAGACTGCTGAAACATTTCTTCAGGGAATCAAAGAACTAGAGAAGAGAGACCGCCTGAAGTCTTTTTGGAAGGACGGCGTCTTGATTGGCTGCTACATCGTAGACGGACACTACATCACAGATCTGGTTGTCCACCCTCGTTTTCAGAACAAGGGGTATGGTAGCCTGATGCTGAAGCACTGTATTCATTTCCTGCACGAGGAAATGGGGATACCTGATATCTACTTACGCGTCACGAAATCAAACTCGGGAGCCAAACGGCTCTATGAGCGCAACGGGTTTACCACAATTTCGCACTTCGCCGAACACGCCTACATGGCGAAGTAAAGGGGAGGATTCATGTGAAGACGAGGATGCGCCAGGAAGTCATTCCCTTTGCCCTGCGCTATGCGGCTGTTCATACACTGACCTATCTGGTTTTTGGGATTTTCTTCATGCTCGTCAGCCAGTACTTTGAGTATTTTCAGAGCGACCCGGTGTTCAATCAAGTAATGAAGCCGCCAGATGACCTTTCTGTTCGCATCGCCCCTGTCATGCAGCTCGTTCGGGGGAGTCTCATGGCCCTGTCCATCTACCCCTTTCGGGATGTTATCATTGGCCATAGGCGTGGCTGGCTGAAGCTCTTTGGTCTGCTCTTTGTCCTCACCAGTATTGGTGCAGTGATCACCGGGCCTGGATCCATTGAAGGTTTGCTTTATACGCGATTTTCCTTCAATCCGCTGATTGGGTATCCAGAAATCGCCTTGCAGATGTTGGCGTTTTCTTGGCTATTTTGCCGTTGGCAAACTCGTGCTCTCTAATTTGTGCAGGAAAGGGAGAGGACGAGAGGAACTGCCTTTTCTAGAATATTGGTAGGAGATGATGGTATGGAGTGGTTAGATAGGATGAACGCATCGATCGCGTATCTAGAGGAACATTTAGACGACGAGATTGATCTCACGCGTGTTGCGCAGATTGCGTGTTGTTCACCCTTTCATTTCCAGCGGATGTTTTCCTACCTGGCGGAGGTACCCCTTGGGGAGTATGTACGTAGGAGGAAAATGACGAGGGCCGCAGCGGATTTACAGATCGAGGGTGCACGGGTCATTGATATTGGTCTGAAATATGGCTACGAATCACCGACAGCCTTCAATCGAGCCTTCCGGAGCGTGCATGGAATTTCCCCCTCTGAAGCGAGAAAACCTGGAGCTCAGCTCAAGTCCTTCCTTCCCATCAGCTTCAAGATAACCATAAAGGGAGAGGCTGAAATGAATTATCGGATTGAGAAGAAGAACGCATTTCGAGTTGTTGGCGTCAAGGCCCATTACGAACTGAACATTGAGGACAATTTCGCACAGATACCTGAGTTCTGGGCCAAGACTGTGCAAAGCGGAGCACTGCCACAGATCTTGGGCTTGTTGAATCAAGAGCCCCAAGGCATCTTGGGAGTTAGTACGTGCATGAATGGGAAAGACTTCGATTACTACATCGCGGTTGCTAGCGATCTACCGGTACCAGAAGGGTTAGACGAATACATCGTCCCGGCTTGTACCTGGGCGATCTTTACCTGTATCGGCCCTATGCCATCAGCAATTCAACAATTGCAGAGGCGAATTGTCAGCGAATGGCTTCCGAGTTCTGGTTATGAGTACGCCAATGCACCAGATATCGAGGTGTATTTCGAGGGAGACCAAAAGGCCGAGGATTACCGGTGCGAAGTCTGGTTGCCTGTCACTAAGAAATGAAGAGATTCTAAGCGCGGTAGTTTGGGTTCTTAAGCTACCGTGCTTTTCTATTTGTGGAACAAAAAAAAGAGCCTGTAAACAGACTCCCTGTTTCTCTCGTTTTTTTGGTGGAGGTGAGCGGAGTTGCACCGCTGTCCGTAAGTGAAATCACACCAGCATCTCCGAGCGCAGCCACAAATTTGGTTCTCGTTCATCCTTCTACTTTGTGGCCAGCTAAAGGACAAACCAGCCCGTAAGTTTCCCCCTCA
>JAAZLY010000076.1 GCA_012799115.1 Bacillota bacterium | reverse complement strand
AGGAGTCCCATTCGGAGTCGTCGTAGGCGGGATCGCTCCACTGCGTCGCATCTGCTTTGAGCCCTAGATCCTTCTGTTTGAGCTCTCTGTACCAACTGTAGAGACGTTTCGTCTCAGTATTTTGGGTATTCTCAACGAAGGCATCGTCCTTACATTGGGCCAAAATCTCCTCATAGCCTCCCAAACGCCGGATTACATCCTCACTCATCCAAGCCTCAACAGGGGTTCCCCCCACAGCGTTTAGGACAAGTCCCACGGGAACTCCATACTTTTTGTGATGGGCTTGGGCGAAGAAATAGCCCACGGCACTAAAGTCCATGACAGACTGGGGATTCACACTCTGCCAAACACCTTTTGGCACCTCATGGGTTGGACCGTGGAAGTTATAGGTTATGGGAATCTGGAATTGTCGGATCCAGGGATTTTCCGCCCCCCGAACCTCGTCCTCGTAGAGATCGAGTGTCCTATTGATAGGTAGCTCCATGTTGGACTGACCTCCCAGGAGCCAGACATCGCCGATGAGTACATCGTTGATGACCAGGTCTGACTGGCCAGAAATACGCAGCTCATAAGGACCTCCTGCCGGGTGAGGCGGTAGGGTTACCTCCCAGTTTCCTTGGGAATCCACAGTGCAGGTGTACGCTCCTTCTTGAAAGACAATGGAAAGCGACTCGCCCGGCCAGCCTGTTCCCCATAGCTTGATGGGTTTATCCCTTTGAAGCACCATACCATCTTGAAGAATCTCAGAGGGAACAAACCCTCGATTTTCGTTAAATTGTGTGAGGGACAGACCCTCCATTTTCTGGTCCATGTAACTCCTCCCTACAAGTGTTTCCTTATAGTCAACTTCTTCACTAACCCGGCGTATCCTGTCTGTTGGCCTACGACTGCCTCTGATCCCCGGCCAATAATTTCACTCCCATGTAGGATATCGACTTCGATCTGCCGAATCCCTAGTATCGGATCGATTCTTGAGGAGGATTTCTCTTGATACTCAGTGTGAGCCGCCGAACAGATATACCCGCTTTCTATAGTGGGTGGTTTTTCAAGCGACTACAAGAGGGCTATGTCCTAGTCAGAAACCCGATGAACGCTCGTCAAGTAAGCAGGATTGCATTAACTCCCAAGGTCATCGACTGCATTGTCTTTTGGACCAAGGATCCTACTGCAATGCTAGAAAGCCTTCACTTGCTGGAGGACTACAGATACTACTTTCAGATCACGATTACTGGCTACGGACTATCAGTCGAGCCCAAAGTTCCCCCGAAAGATAAGGTTATTGCATCCTTTAAGGAGCTCTCAAATCGCATAGGCAAAGAAAAAACGATCTGGCGCTATGACCCAATCATCGTAACAAAGGAGTTTACCGTGGACTATCATGTGAGGGAGTTCTCCAGGCTTGCCCACACTCTCTCAGGGTATACCGAGCGCTGCGTGATCAGCTTTCTTGACCTCTACAAGAAGACCGAGAGGAACATGCGTCCCTTAGGAGAGACTCTGATGTCAGAGGCAACTATACTATGCCTAGCCGAGCTCCTTGCTCCCATTGCCAAAGAGTATGGTTTAGTCCTTGAGACTTGTAGCGAAGTTATTGATCTTCCAACGTCCTTGGGAGTCCGGCCTGGCAGATGCATTGACCCTGACCTCATTTCCCGGATCCTTGGACAGCAGCTAAGTGTCGGCAAGGATCCCAATCAAAGACCGGCATGCGGCTGCGCATCGAGTATTGACATTGGCGCCTACAATACCTGTATCCATGGTTGCCTCTACTGCTACGCCAACTTCAACCAGAAGGTCGTCGGTGACCAGATTCGTCTCCATAATCCCAGCTCACCACTCCTCGTCGGTGAACTTGGACCCGGTGACAAAGTGACGGATCGGGACATGAAGAGTCTGGTCTCATCACAACGTACGTTGTTTTAGGAATACGATGACGGGAGGTTCTCTCTATTCTCTATATTTCAGATCTAGACGGCACACTACTCAACGAGAAGGCGGAAGTCAGCGAGAAAAGCGTAGCGATCCTAAACGACCTACTCGAGCAAGGACTAGCTTTCACGGTTGCCACTGCCCGCACCCATCTTTCCGCCCTGCCGATTCTAAGTGGACTTAATCTAACACTACCCCTGGTTCTTCTCAACGGATGTATGCTTCTAGATCCCAAAGACGGACGACTGATAGAATACACAGCCTTTTCCGACTCTGCTGTAAGGGCACTACAGAAGGCCGAAGCCCTCTCTGAGTTGGAGGGTCTTTTGCTAACAGTTCAAGATGGTGAGTTAGCCCTTCATATCAGTAATACGCAGGAAGAGGCGTTTCGGAAATTCCAAAATGGGTCATGTACAGTGACTCCAAAGGCAGCGAGGGACATATTCCAAGAAGAGATCGTCTTTGCCATGTATACGGCCCGCGAACCATCAAGGCTGCAGTTGATCCACGATCACCTCACTGCCAATGGTGGGCTGACCGTTGATTTCTACGCGGATAGGTATGAAGAAAACAGATGGTATGTTGAACTTTTCAGCACTTCAGCCTCGAAGAAAGACGGAGTGTTGAGGCTAAAAGAGCTCTGCGGAGCAGAAGAACTGGTCTGCTTCGGTGATGCTCCAAATGATCTGCCCATGTTTGAGGTTTGCACCGAAAGTTATGCGGTAGAAAACGCCCACGCGGACGTAAAGAGAGCGGCCCTAGCCTCCATTGGCAGAAACACGGAATCTGGGGTTGCCCGCTTCATTAGAGAGCACTTCAGGGAGCGTAATACGAATAAGAAAACCTAAGGGAGGAAGCCCATGCAAAAGATACTATACGTCGCCCATTGTCTCTTGAACACAGCCTCTAAAGTCGCCAGAGAGCCTAGGGAAGGGGCAAGGCAGGAGGAAGAACTGAGGGTAGCTGTCCTGAAAAAAGCGCTAGAACGAGGCGTGCAGTTGATCCAACTTCCATGTCCTGAGTTTACCCTTTATGGTGCCCGCCGCTGGGGACATGTTTACGAGCAGTTTGACAACACATTCTTTAGGACCCATTCTCGAACGATCTTGGCGCCCATCATCCAAGAAATGCAAGAGTACCTCACCCACCCCGAAAGGGTCGAAGTGTTAGGGGTGATCGGTATTGATGGTAGCCCTAGTTGCGGAGTCTCCTACACCTGCAGGGGCTGTTGGGGTGGCGAGCTGAGTAGACGAGATGATCTTCAAGAA
Source organism: Bacillota bacterium (assembly GCA_012799115.1). Lineage (GTDB taxonomy): Bacteria > Bacillota > Limnochordia > Darwinibacteriales > Darwinibacteriaceae > UBA5420. Next base: position 6,628 of record JAAZLY010000076.1, on the reverse strand, counting down.
GTCATCCGCACAGTGCACTTGGTGGAACAATCCGGAGTGTTTATGGAAGTCCTCCAAGAACTCCTGCGGGAGGCCGAAATTGATCTTCCCGTAGTAGGACTCTATGCCCCAGAGCGTGAGCGAGTCTTGTCGCTCCTGGACGTTTGATATCCTCCCATACTGACCTATGAACATGGCAACTGCCATGTTCTCTTTTTTTCAACTATAACGTTTCCCTATATCTCCGGTTTGAACATTGAAAAACTGTATTGGAAGTATAATCAAGCTTACTATAAGATGGATACGGCTGGTGTTGTCGAGAATTATAGGTCTAGAACAGGGATTATATTTTTCTTCACAAACGCCCAGTCCTCCAGTTCTGGAAGGGAGAACTCTCTTTGGCAAAGATCGAGTTTCAGAATATACATAAATCCTTTGGCACAACGAAAGTGATTGAAAATCTCAACCTCACTTTGGAGGACGGGAAGTTCAACGTACTGGTGGGCCCTTCTGGTTGCGGTAAGACAACTCTACTTCGCATCATTGCCGGCATAGGACCTGCTACGAGTGGTCGAATCCTGCTCGATGGGGTTGATATCTCCAACGTGCCCCCTGGGCAACGAGGAGTAGCCATGGTTTTTCAAAGCTATGCCATCTATCCGATGATGACGGTGCGTCAAAACATCGAGTTTGGGCTGAAGAACAACCGCGTACCCAAAGCAGAGCGGGAGCGCAGAATTTCTGAAGTTTCCCAGATTGTAGGTCTGGAACCGTATTTAGGGCGCAAGCCGTCTCAGCTCTCTGGTGGACAAAGGCAGAGAGTTGCACTGGCTCGGGCCATGGTTAAGGAGCCCACGGTCTTTCTTATGGATGAACCTTTGTCCAACTTGGATGCCAAATTGAGGGCAGCTATGCGTAGCGAACTGGTACAGCTTCATAAACAGCTACAAACGACCTTTGTCTATGTCACCCATGACCAAGTAGAGGCTATGGCCATGGGAGATTGCATCATTTTGATGGATCAAGGAAGAATCATGCAACAATCGGACCCCGAAACCATGTACCGGGATCCAGACAACATTTTTACCGCCCAGTTCATCGGCACTCCTCCCACGAACATCCTGGGCCTTGAATCCGAAAGTTTCAAACTTGGCTTCCGTCCCGAAGCAATTAGCCTGAGTGTGAATCCCGCGCCTGACAAGGCCTTTACCCACCGAGTTTCCATCCTAACTAGGGAAATGTTGGGTGCAGAGACTCTATACAAGCTTCGCCTAAGAAATGGCCAAGAAGTCATGGCGCGACTTACCGATTCTTCCCTTATGGTGGGTGATGAGCTTTACCTTCAGGTCGACGAAGAAAATCTTTATTTCTTTGATTCTGAGGGTAATCGAGTACGCAAGACCCTATCGCAACAGTATGGAGCAATGCTAGAAAGGGTGACAAGGAGCCATGAGAGCTGAAGGAAAACCGCAAGAAGAGGGCTATGCGGGACCGAGGTGGGTTCCCTATTTGATGGTAGCCCCTGCCATGACCTTCCTTGCGATCTTTACCTTTTACCCCTTGGCCAACCTTGTTTACCTGAGCTTCTTCCGGTATAACCTGATCTCCGACAAAGTCTTTGTAGGGCTGACTAATTACCGTAACCTACTCTTCGTCAAGAAGGACTTTCTTCAGGCCTTAGAAAACACGGTAGTTTATTCCTTTGCTGTCGTCTTTTTCACCATTTTGCTGGCCATCTTGTTTGCCCTTTGGCTCGAAAAGGATTCTTGGTTCAATCGATTCATCCAAAAGAGTATGTTTACCCCCTACCTCATTGCCATGGTTTCTACTGCATACATTTGGTCTTGGATCTTTGACGTTAACTCCGGTCTGCTAAATGCGGCTTTGGCCTTAATCGACGTATCGCCTTTGCGCTGGCTCAATGACTCTTCCCTAGCGATTTGGTGCATTGTAATTGTCTCTGTTTGGAAGAGTCTGGGGTATTATCTCTTGATTGTCCTTGCTTCGCTAAAGTCGATTCCCCGGGAGATCATTGAGGCTGCAGAACTTGATAATACTCCGTGGTTACGTAAGTTTGTCAGGATTATTTTGCCCATGATTTCGCCACAAATCTTTTTTCTCTTGATTACAATTACCATCAGCTCCTTTAGAGTTTTTGACTCCGTGCAAGTGATGACCAATGGAGGACCTGGCAATGCCACCGATGTGTTGGTCACCTATGTTCACCGTTACGCCTTTCAGATGAACATGAGGGTAGGCTATGCATCAGCTGCAGGGAGTGTCCTACTCTTTATTCTAATGGTTCTCACGATCTTCTATTTTAGATTTTTAGGTCGCAAAGTGCACTACCAATAGGGGAGGGAAAAGAATGTACAGCAAGCATACTGGTCTTGACCTAAGGCGAGGGGTAACGTCGGGGATTTCCTTTGCTTTCAAGCTGTTCATGCTGGTGCTATTTCTCTTTCCCTTCTACTGGCTGATAATTACCTCGTTTAAGACCTATGGCGAATCGATCGTGTTTCCCCCTACCTTGATTCCCCGCAACTTTACTCTGGCAGCATTTGAGCAGGTGTTTTCGCGTCTGAACCTATGGAACTATCTAAAGAACAGTATCATTGTGACGCTCTCCGTGATCATAATCCAGACACTCGTAGGAGTACCTGCGGCCTACGCCCTGGCCCGTTATTCCTTTAGGGGAAAAGGCGTTATGTTGGCCTTGGTGATGGCGGCTTTTATGGTTCCAACACAAATCACTTTTATAACAGTCTACATCATGATGTCTAAGCTACGTTGGCTGAACACCCTTTTGCCACAGATTGTGCCCTTTGGCGCAAGCGCCTACGGAATCTTCCTTCTCCGCCAGGCTTTTATGCAGGTTCCCGCGGACATTATTGAGGCCGCTCGGCTGGATAACGCTAGCGAACTAAAGATAATCACCCGCATTATGTTGCCCGCAGCTCGGTCGAGTCTCATGACAGTCAGCCTCTTTAGTTTTGTTGGTTCCTGGAATTCTTATTTCTGGCCCCTGGTGATGAGTAATTCCGAGAAGGTCCGTCCCCTCACTTTAGCTATTGAGCGCCTAAAGGACCAAGACGCAGGGATTAACTGGCCAGTGATCATGGCAGGAAACATGATTATGGTCTTGCCTGTCCTGGTGATCTTTCTCTTGCTGAGTAACAAGATTATCTCTGCTGTGGGTTATAGGGGAATCAAATAACTTCGAAATCGCGCCGTTAAGGTGTGAAATAAAAAAGAAAAAGGAGAGTTTGAATGAAGAAACTATTCGTCGTCTTACTCATGGGTGCCGTTCTTTTAGGATCGGCGCAAGGAATCCTCTTTGCGGAGGCTGCTGCTTTCACAGAGCCGGTAACAATTACGTTTTGGCATGCGCGGGGTTCTAGTGTTGATGCACAATGGCTCGAAAAGTCTATAAACGAGTTTAACGCCACCAACAATCTTGGCATTACCGTTGAGGGAGTTTATCAGGGCTACTTCAGTGATGTGCAAGCCAAGACCCTAGCAGCCATTGCTGCTGGAGATCCGCCCACACTTGCAGAAATCTCTTGCACGGCCATTCCCCTCTTGGCAACGCAAGATCTCTTGGTCGATATGACCCCTTATGTCAATCGTGATGGCTTTGATATGAATAATATCGTGGAAGCAGTATCTGATTACATTTACTACAATGGACAAATCGTGACGATGCCTTATACTCGGGGCACAGCAATCATGTATTATAATAAAGATATGTATGCTGAAGTCGGACTCGACCGGGCACCCACTACACTTGAGGAGCTCAATCACTATGCTAAGTTAATCTATGAAAACTCAAACGGCGCTGTCCAAGGTATCGGTTACACCATCGAAGCCAACTACTATCAACATTACCTTGTTCAATCGTTGAACGGAGTTGGCATCTTGGATGCAGACGGAACTGGTGCTTCTTGTCTGGAAGACGGTTCTTTGCTGCGTTTCTTAACCGATTGGTACGAATGGACTGAAGAAGGCTGGTGTGCCATTCCAGCCCTTTCTTCCGCCAGTTCCGTTGTCCAAGAAGACTTCAACAACAAATCTCTTGCGGCCTTTGTATCTAGTTCCAACCGGGCCACTACGATCCTAAACAATGCCAAAGCTAATGGGATTGATCTAGGCATGTCCTATACAGTAGGCTATGGCGGCTATTCTGCTCCAATTGGTGGTGGCTCCCTCGGGATCATCAACAGAGACAACAGCGACCTAGAAATTGCTGCTGCTTGGGAGTTCATCAAGTTCTTGATGACCGATGCACAGGTCGCTGGTAACCACGTGGCATCTGGTGTACTTCCTGTGACCTATAGCTCCATTGAAACAGATATCATCCAAGATTGCTGGGCAGAAAATGAAGGTTACCGGATTTCTTATGAACAGTTGGATTTCGCCTCAGAAATAGCCTTTTCACCCCATGTCTCTGAATGGAGTTCCATTGTCAAGTCGGCCATGTCTCAGTTGATTCAAGGTCGCAACATTACTCCAGAAGAAGTTGTAGAAAGCCTTAAAGCAGAAGCTGCTATGGTCTTCTAGATCAAAAAGCACAGATGAAGTCCACAAACGCTAGGTGAGCTGCCTAGCGTTTTCTTCTGCTCCAAAACCTACTCAATTCGCCAAATTGACCAGGGGGGATCAGGGCTCTGTCCCTTGACAATCATGATAACATACCCTATACTTATGATATCAATACTCATTCCCATTAATTGAGTACCATGAGCTATCGACGATAGCAGAAGAAAAATCTAGGATACAGGAGTGATTTCTCAGTGCTTATAGGCAAGGAAGTAATGGACTTTACAGTGGATGCATTTGTGGATGGTGAGTTCAAGAAGGTTAGAAAGTCGAACTTGCTTGGGCAATGGTCGGTCTTCGTTTTCTACCCCGCTGACTTTACCTTTGTCTGCCCTACCGAACTAGAGGATCTTGCCGATCTATACGATGAGTTCAAAAAGATTGGTGTAGAGATCTATTCCGTATCAACGGATACACACTTCACCCATAAGGCCTGGCATGACACTTCCGATACGATCAAGAAAATCAAGTATCCCATGCTCGCGGATCCCACAGGTAAGCTCTGCAAGGACTTCCAAGTCTACATAGAGGAAGAAGGTCTAGCCCTGAGGGGAAGCTTCGTTGTAAACCCCGAAGGCAAGATTGTAGCCTACGAGGTAAATGATAATAGTATAGGACGCGACGCATCAGAACTTCTCCGAAAAGTTCAAGCAGCGCAGTTTGTTGCCGTAAACGGAGACCAGGTCTGCCCTGCTAAGTGGCGCCCCGGTTCTGACAGCTTAAAGCCTGGCATTGATCTAGTCGGGAAACTTTAGTTACAAGAGGCAGGACCTTAAGAATCATAGAATGCAAAACACACCTTTCTTATACCAACTGGTATCAAAAGGTGTGTTTCTCTTTGAGTCGTTTTCCTACTTCTGAGTAACTTTGGTCATACTCGATGTCTCAGAGGGCAACAGCTTGAGGCCGACGATCATCAAGACCGGAAAGATGATCCCCATTAGAAGTCCAATCCGCAAGCCCACTTGTTCTAAACCAAGTCCTTGAGCTTGGCTGAGGTTTTGCACAAAGGACGTACGCTGACTCACATCGGAGACAAGGCCAGCCAACCAAGGGCCTACCGAGGCGCCGATATCTCCAAATATAGCTAGAATACCAAACATGGCGGTTCCACCCCGGGGAAAGCGAACTGAGGTGAGGCTGTAAGTGCCAGGCCACATCAGACTTACAGATAGGCCGCATACGGCAGCTCCAAGTAGGGCCAAGAGCGGAATGTTGGAAAACACCGCAGTCGCATAGCACAAGATGCACAGGACACTTCCGCCTAGAAGCACCTTTCGTAAATTCATCCTCTTACCCCAGACACCATAGACCGTTCTGCCAACACCCATAAAGAAGGCAAAAAGGGCTGGTCCAACTAGGTCTCCGACAAGTTTAGGAACCCCCAATCCCACTTCTCCAAAGAGGCTCGACCACTGGGTCATTGTATGCTCTGAGGCCCCAGCTGCTAACATGAGAAGAAGTGCAGTACCAAAGAGGGGTGATCGGAGAAGTTCCATGATGGATAGTTCTTGCCCCTTAGGAACGAGTGAATAGATAGGTACCCGTAAGAACTTAATGGCAGTATAAAGTGGGATCAAAGACCACACGATGGGGATAAGATACCAAATCTCGGTGCCAAAGATCCACACACAGATCGTTGTAAGTATCACGACACCCATCTGACCCCAACAGTAAAAGGAATGAAGGAGACTCATCGTTGCCGCTTTCTCAGGCGTCGGCAAGGATTCAGTCATAGGGCTCACGATCACTTCAATGATGCCCCCACCCACCGCTGCGATGACAACCGAGATGGTCAAGGCAGCAAAGGTATTAGACATAATGAGAGGTAACACTCCTAGGCTGATCAACCCCAGGCCGCACAAAGCATGCGCGATGAAGGCTGCAGCACGATAACCGATGCGATCCACATACTTTACTGCTAAAACGTCTGCTAGAATTTGGGTGCCAAAGTTAAGGACAACCAGGCGACCGAGCATCTCAAAGGAAAGACCGAACTTCTCATGGAAAACCACAAAGAATAGGGGAGCGAGATTGTTGTTTATGGCTT
>JAAZLY010000075.1 GCA_012799115.1 Bacillota bacterium | reverse complement strand
CTGCAAAAGAGCAGTATTTGCGGTAACCAGATGACCTGGCTATAGCCACCACTTCTTTCCAACGATCACCTACGTCGGAAGGGGTGTGAGCGTCTGACGCTATAGTAATGGGTATGTTGAGCCTCGCTGCTTGTTGGATTAGGTTCGGGTGAGGATAGATCTCCGCAACGGGTTTCCGAAATCCGGCACTACTTACCTCTATGGCTAGATCCATCTCGCCCACCAGCTGAAGAAGGCTCGCCCATTCGACATCTAGACTTGTTTGCGCCCGGTGTCCGAATACCTTGATCACATCAAGATGTGCAAGTACATCAAATAGCTTGGACTGGGCCATCTTCTTCATCAGGTTAATATAAGCCTGATAAACCGAATCAACGTCTCGACTAGACCAACCACAATCGGGCTTCCAGTCAAAAGACCAGGCCTCCAGAAAGTGTACTGAACCCAAGATAAAGTCAAAACTGTACGTATCAAGAAGTGACCGAATTTCCCCTTCGCAATCAGGGAAGTAATCTGCCTCGAGCCCAACCTTCAAGGGGATTCCTGCCTTCTTCGCCCCCTCTAAAAGCTCAAGATATTCCTCAATAGAGTACTGGAAATGGCTTTGTAACCATGAAGATGTTGCCGCGTCATGTGAGGGACTATTCCAAAGATGCTCATAGATCGTCTGAAACTCGCGGAAATTGTGGGCGTGCTCGGTAATTCCAATTTCAGATAGACCTCGTTTTTCTGCCTGTGCCCAGAACTGCTTCACCCATGCTAGGTTGTATGGGCCTCGTTCTATGTGAATGTGATAATCAATCACAGCGTCAACTCCTCTACGGCAGCCTTCGAAGCCGTCACGAGATCTTGGGGAGCCAGTTTCAACTGGGCACCCCTCGAGCCAGCACTCACCACGATAAAGTCATGATCTAGTGCACTGATGTCAAGAAAGGTGGAGTATTGCTTCTTCATCGCGAGAGGCGAGCAACCACCCCTCACATAGCCCGTCAAGGATAAAACATCCTTTGTCGGTACGAGATCTACCTTTTTGTTCCCAGTCAGTCGGGCCACGCTCTTCAGATTCAGTTCCGTGTCACCGGGGATACAGCAAACGAACACGCCTTCCTTGTCGCCACGCAATACAATGGTCTTAAAGACCTGATTTAAAGGGATTCCTAGAGCTGTTGCCACATGGTCAGCACTAAGGTCCTCTTCATCAACCTCGTATTCTAGCAACTCATAGGATATGTCCAAACGATCAAGTAGCCGAGCTGCATTGGTCTTGCGCATAATACGGTTCTCCTCCCTTAAACACACTTCGCTTTCCCGCTCAATTCGCCACTGCAAGTTACCGCTCCTCCAGAATTCATCTGACAATAAGAAGGAAACGGACGAATGACTTCCGAATACCTAAACGATAAAATTCCCGTTAGAGGGTCGTGTACTATGACTATTCGAAATTGGTTGGGCCTTGTAATTTTCACCATGCTTCTAACCTGGGCTCGAAGTACTCCACTCCTGTATGAAGATAGACCGCTAGTTATTGCCCATCGTGGTGCCTCGTCCTTGGCTCCCGAAAACACCATGGCCGCAGTGTATGCTGCGCTGAACCTTGGCGTTGACATGGTTGAAGTAGATGTGCACAGCACATTAGATGGTGAACTGGTTGTGATCCACGATGCTACCGTCAATCGCACGAGTAATGGAAATGGTTATGTACAAAGGCTCACGTTGGAGGAAGTACGGGAGCTTGATGCTGGTTCATGGTTTCGCAGAGGCTTCTATCAAGAAAAGATTCCGACCTTGAGAGAAGTACTTGAGGCAGTTAAGGACAAATCTATCCTACTAATCGAGCTTAAGGAATCAGATATCGAGGGACGCACCATAGAACTAGTGCGTGAACTTGATGCTTCTGACCAGGTGATTCTCCAATCCTTTGACTACGTCCAAATCCAGAAAGCTAAACAACTAGCGCCAGAGATCCACACCATTTTTTTGGTTAACAGACCGAATTATGGTTCAGAGCCAATTCAGGCAGCCCTATGGATGTTGGATATCGTCCAAACGGTAGGCGCAAGTGGGTTGTCCGTTCATTACAACTGGTGTACTCCTGAGCTAGTAAGCCTTGCAGCCGAACGCGACGTTGATGTTTACGTTTGGACCGTCAACAGGAGATCGAAGCTAAGAAAGTCTGTTACCGCTGGAGTCAAAGGCATTGTCACGAACAAGCCTCAGACCTTGCTCTCCCTGTTCTGAAAGTAGCACATAACAAAAAAGACACCCACATGGTGTCTAAAAAATGGCTCCCCGGGTTGGACTCGAACCAACAACCCT
>JAAZLY010000008.1 GCA_012799115.1 Bacillota bacterium | reverse complement strand
GATCGACTAGTGGAAGCTGTAGCAGGTCTCAAGCTCCAGGCAGGAAGTACACTAATCAGGCCCAGCATTTCCCTGGGAGCGACCTGTTTTGCACCCGGCGATCTTAGTTTCTCTGATGCACTCAACCGTGCGGATCAAGCTTTGTACGAAGCGAAGGAATTAGGAAAAGATAGGGCACATTTTGCGGATTGTGATGGATTTTGACTCTAGTTTTTACGTTAAGTGCCGATGATCAAAGTAGAGGTGTATCGAGGAGGTGGAAGCATGAGGGTCACTGATCGAATTCAGATTAGACCGGAGATAGTGCAGCTACTCGAAGGTCGCTTGCCTAAGGTCGCTCCAAAGCAAGTGGATCAGGTGGAGGAAGTCAACTTTAAGGGCAACAGGGACCATCACCGTCTCAGCTTCCAATACAACAAGGACTTAGAAGAGAATGTAGCTGTACTGATCGACATTAAGACGGGTAAGACCGTGAAGCACTCCCCTTCAGCCAGCCAGGTGGATCACAAACTCCGCATACGGCGTTTGATGGGGCTACATGTAGATGAGAAGGCTTAGGTACTCACAGAAGGAGTAGATTATGACGTTCGTAGATTTAGCAGCACAGCGGTATTCGTTACGAAAGTTCAGCGAGAAAGACGTAGAAGAGGAAAAGATACTGCAGCTTTTTGAAGTTGCTCGGCTTGCGCCAAGTGCGGTGAATTATCAGCCCTTCCACTTCATCGTCATCACAGATCCAGCCCTCAAGGCTAAGGTTGCAGAGGGTTATTCTAGGGAGTGGTTTTCTAAGGCACCCGTTGTCATTGTAGCCTGTGCAGACCATGAAACCTCTTGGAAGAGGCGGGATGGCAAGGACCATGCAGATATCGATGTGGCAATCGCCGTGGACCATCTAACACTTGCCGCGGTGGAACTTGGGCTCGGCACGTGTTGGGTCTGTGCCTTTGATGCGGCGCATGTTCATAGAGTCCTGGAACTGCCCGAACATTTGGAAGTGGTAACAATGATTCCTTTGGGCTATCCACTGGATGATTCACGACCACTGAAAAAGAGGAGAGAGGTTTCGGAGTTAGTAAGTTGGAATGGATACAACCTCTAAGATAGAGAAGGGCCGGGCACCTATGTAGAGGTGGCCGGCTCTTCGCATGCTCGGGGTGTTGTAGGGTTAGAGGATGCTTCGAAGCGCCTCAAGAGCTGCTTCGTAGTTGGGATGCTCCGTCATTTCTTCCAGATACTCGACGTAGGTGATCTTGTTTTCCTTGTCAAGGACAAAGACGGCCCGGGCCAAGAGGCGGAGTTCCTCAATGAGTACGCCGTAAGCTTGACCAAAGGACACCTCGCGGTGGTCAGAGAGTGTGATAGCAGTATCGAGGCCCGCACTGCCGCACCATCTCTTTTGGGCAAAGGGCAAGTCAGCACTTACCGTTATTGCGACTGCTCCCTTAAGTCCCGCGATTTCCTCATTAAATCGCCGCGTCTGCTTATCGCAGACACCGGTGTCGAGGGATGGAACAACGCTAATGAGTTTCACTACGTCTGCGTAATCTTTCATCGTTTTTGTCTTCAGATCGTTATCGATGAGTTTAAAATCAGGCGCTTGGTCGCCAGTGGCTAGTTTCTTGCCTAGCGCTGTTAGTGGATTCCCATGCATGTATACGGTTCGCTTTTCCATAGAAAATTGATACCTCCTTAGGGGTTAATTACCATCTTCCTCACTAATATTGATTCTCCTTCTTAATATCGCGAAATTTCAAAAAATCGGTCTAGAGACCTAGGACCTTTCCCCTCTTGGGCTCTAGTCTCATCACCCAAGCTACTATATTCTAAAGGTAAGACGTGGAAGGGAGTGGGAAGAATGGATCTATTTGTCAAAAAACGTGCAAGGGAAACGTTTAGCATAAGTGAAGAAGTAAACTTTATTGAGCTCGAAGGGTTTAACGGGTCGATTACCTGGCTCCCTGTGGATGCTGAAGGTCCCCGTGTCGTGGCTGAGAAAGAGGTCCGGGGACTCAGTTCGAGTGTAGTTGATGAGGTGCTAGATGGGCTTAGAGTAGAAAGCACCATTTCCCAAGGGAGAATGGTGCTCAGGGCGGATATGCCCATCCGACCGTTGAGTTTTGTCACAGCGCAAATCAGCTTTCAGCTCTATGCTCTGCCAAGACAGATAAAAGAATTCCGTGCTCGCACAAGGAATGGAAGCATTTCCCTTGGGGTAGACTTCCAAGGTCAGCTTGAACTACGAACAGCGAATGGTCGAGTTGAACTTCAGTCTGGTGAGGGTCAAGTGAATTTAGCGACCTCCAATGGAAGGATTTCCTTTGGCAAACTCGTGCTACAAGGTTCAAGCTCAGCCCAGACATCGAATGGTCGGATCGAGGGGCAAGCGGTGTTTGCCGCTGCGGGCAATTACCTCTTTGAGACCAGTAATGGTGCTATTGAGCTGCGTATACCCCATGACACTCCAGGAACCTTCAATCTCACAACCTCCAACGGAAAAGTAAGTTTTGGAGTTGGAGACAGTCAGGTTGCTGGCGGCAAGAGAGCGGTCATTGAACGGGGCCAGGGGCCTAATGTTCGAATCGCCACATCGAATGGCAATATCTCTGTCATTGGGTACTGAGAAATTGTCACTTGGTAAAGACGGCGTATTGCGTTTCTACGTCCTTTTTCAGTTCTGGGTCATCTTGAAGGGCAGGGTTCGCCAAGAGGTCATCTAAAATCGTGATGGCCTCATTTTTTCGCCCGTTATACTCTAGAGCCACAGAGAGTTGCAGTAAGTACTCGAGATTGTCAGGATCGAGTTCCACCGCTCGCTCGGCATACTGGAGGGCCGACTTTTTGCTGCCAATACTTACAGGAAAGCCTGGGGCTTGGTGGTAGAGCTGACTTAAGACCCAGTGGGCATCAGCGTACTGTTCGTCAAGCTCGAGTGCCCGCTCTAGAGCATCCTTCATGGGGCGCACCATAAAGAGGCTACTTAAGATGCCCCTAGTCTGTCCAATCCGCCCCATCAGGGACGCCTGCCAAAAATGGGGGTGGGGTGAGTTAGGTAGATGCTCTGTAGCAGCTTCAGCATAGGCCTTGCCCTTTTCATACACTTCTTCTTTGTTGTCAGTGATCCGATCGCCAAAGTATAAATAGGCTTTGGCCGCGAGCCATAGAGCCTCTCCATCATTAGGTTGTTGCTCCAAATGTGATTCTAAGCGATCGATGGCCTCTTGGATCTTGCTCACTTCTTTGCTGTGGATCAAGTCCTCAATGCCTTGCACATCAACTGCAGAGGCTTGGTTTGACAGGGCGAAAACTAGGGTAAAGACCAAGAGAAGGGGAAATGCTAGTCGTCGAAGCACGAAACTCGCTCCTTTCCTGAAATTGCATACCTAGTTCACCCAGACCATTGACTTTTCCTTCAGACAAAGACAGCCTTTTGGTACTAGTCTTAGGAGTCCAGTGTTGTGACAAGTCCGATCTCGAAGAGGCGGTTCCAAGGGAAATAGACAGATTGTAGGGTATAACCCTTGCTGCAGCCCTGGAGGTGGTGTGCGATAAATCCTTGGAGATGCTCCAGGGCCAATGCCCTGATTTTGGGTTGTTCCTCTTTGAGGTCGAAATAGGTGATACCCAGCTCGTCGGCATGTGCATTCAGGTAGGAACGTACCAGAACTTGGTAGCCCCAGTCCTCAAGGTAACGATCGAGCAGGAATTTGCAGGGCTTGCCATCGGCTACCTGGTCATGCATTCGGATCAACGAATGGGCCAACACGGTGCCCAATGTATTGCCAGGTGTGTTCCATGCGGCGTAGGAATGGAGCTTGCCCAGCAGACCGGCTCCTTCGAGCATCTGCATCAGTTCATGATCAGCTCCATTGCCAAAGGCAACATCTGCTAATGCTACTTTACGACCAGTCTGGAGATAGTAGTTGATGCTTTCGGTGAACTCCCTTAAGTTGCGGAAGGAGTAGTAGGATGGGTCCTTGTCCACGAGCGCTTGAGACGCTTCCTGCATGGTTCCATGATCTAGCGTTGGCGAGTTGATCATTAAGACCAGATCTGCTTCCACTGAACTATCCACCATGACGCCGCCAGTGACCGTAATTTGGCTCTTCACGCTCTCTCCTAAGGGGCGGTCTTCATAGCGGGGGATGATCCAAGGTCCCATTGTCGAGGAATAGCGTACAAAGATCCTGGGCCTCGCAGCCTTGCGTTCGTTAATGATGCGGCAGAGAAGGGCTGAACCAACTTCATCTGCGCCTGGATACATGTGTACCTGGATATGAAGTCGGTGTTCTTCTACTAGTTTACGCAGCGTTCTTTGCTCCGAGGCCGAGAAACCATATTCCGCACAATCATCGAGGGGAATCACGAGAAAGTCGATGATGCCCTCCTTAGTCAGGCGTATGGCCTCAGTGTTAATGTAGTGATTGAGTCTCCGTCTTGAAAGGTAGTCTTCTCTGACGTCCTGGGGGATGGATGTCATGACCAGGTCGAGCTCCCCGCGGCAGGCTTGTTCGTCCTGGTCTCGTTGGATCTTGTCCAAGAGCCATCCCCAGCGAAAAATCTTCTCGCCATACCTGGCGTAGTAGTCTGGTTCCTCGTCACTCAGATTATAGGCAGGGACGCGCATGATTAAGCTAAAGGCATAGATTTTCAGTGCGGGCCACTTCTGCTTGATGCCAATGAGGCGATTGACTGTGGCATCTAATTCCTGGCGATGCTTGTAGTGAAGTCTGGAAGGCACAATACCTCCGTAGAAGAGCATGTCCAAAGAACAGAGGAGGATGTCCGCTCGGGAGGCTTCTTCTTCCAGCCAATTCCAGAGGGCCCCTTGGTCTGCTGGCCTTTTCTTCTGCCCCAAGAGCGAAGTGGGTGGCGTTTCGAGAATGAACGTAGGATCGTTCATGGACTGCAAGAGCGACGGGGGATAGGTAAGGTTACAGGGTCTTTCATCAAGGGGGATATACAGGATCGTTGTCATAGGAACCTCCTTAGCAGAAGGGACGTGCTGTCACACGTCCCTTTTTTTTCTTTTCAGTTCTCTTCTCTGAGGAAGCGGTTGAACCAACCCGTGATCTCCTCTAATCTTCGAATACGGTGTTTCGGTTTACCACTTCGACTGAGTTCATGGTTTTCGCCTTTAAAGATACAAAGCCGCGACTCCACGCCGTGTTGCTTCAAGGCTGCAAACATCTGCAAAGCCTCAGGAACCCAGCAGCGGTAATCTTCATCGGAATGGATGAAGAGGGTAGGGGTCTTGACCCGATCCGCGTACTTCAAGGGTGAATGCTCCCAGAGTTTCTCGTAATTGGTCCAGGGTGTAGCGGCGATTTGATCCGGTGCAAAGTAATAGCCGATATCTGTCGTATAGCCCATG
>JAAZLY010000074.1 GCA_012799115.1 Bacillota bacterium | reverse complement strand
GGAACTAGGTGGTCAGGTCTCAGGGGAGCATGGTATTGGCATCTCGAAGAAGCAGTACCTAATCGAAGACTTGGGAGATACGCTGATCCATCTCCAGAAACAGATTAAGCAGGCCTTTGATCCCAAGCACATCCTGAATCCGGGCAAATTGTTTTAGGGACAGACCCTCACACAATTTGAAAAACCGTATCTGTAATTGCACAAAAAAAGATGGCGCATGTGAATGAAGTGCACGCCATCTTTTTCTATAGCACATGATGGTCTATTTAGTCGTTAAAACCCCAGGTTTTTTGTACTACGACAGCGCCGCGGATTTCTACTGGACTAGAGCTGAAACCATAGCCGTCGAAAATCGGAGAATCTTCTAACGGAACTCCATTGCTATCACTCAAATAGAAGGTATCGACTTTGTTCCAAGAGCTATAGAGGTAGGTGTCAAAATCATTCGGATGTTGGAAACTCCAAGTCCGGGTGACAGTCTCCTCCTTCTCAATCTTGACAGATTGCTTGGTCCTCGACTCAATTTCATACGTTAGGGTACTCTTGATCTCGCCCCAACCCCAACCGGCGGAAGCCGTTGTCTCTGAGGTTAAGTGCTGCATTAACTCCTTGCTTTCTTCCAATGTTGTTCCCGTGCGGTGGGAGACAGAGCGGGAAAAGTTCGTTCCTCTCCCCAGAACTTGAGATTCGATCAGTTCAAAGTGGACCCGATGGCTCAGTCTTGGAATCTCGGGAATCTCTTCGTAGAATTTGGGATTCATCCACGTTGCTGGGCTTGGATCATCGGGGAGCATAATCTGTCCATTCCAGACAAAACAACCACGGCCTCTCAAGGAACTACCATCTTGCAGTCGTAGATAGACTGTGGTACTAAAGAAATCAACTGGTTCTCCAATTTCGACAAGTTGGCTTTCTGTCCTATTAGGAAGTACAACCCAAGGTGAACTTGGTACGGGGAAGGGATCGTAGTCCTTGAGCAAGTCGTTTACCTGGACTGTAAGCTCCTCCGACACCCCATTATAGGTGGCTCTCAACGTTATGGGGCCTACGTAATCCCAATCGGATACTTGAAGTTCTGATTCTCCAAGAGTGCCGGATCCTTCTACAATCTCCCAAGAAGGAATCACGGAAACAATCCGTCCTGTCTTCGTCTTACCTCTAGCGGTGAGCTCTGTTGCTTCTCCAAAGCTCAGTACACTTTGACTTGCAGCTAGCTCCAAGGACTCAATTTTCTTCAGACCACCGAACAGACAACCAGACAGAAAAAGGAAAGTGACAGCTAGACCAACCAAAACTACTGCTGTAAATCGTCGGCACATTTCCGAACTCCTCCTAGTGATTAGACTCCTAGTTTCAGTCTAATCGCAAGGCCGTCCATGTCAATTGCACCCGGGGACAGTCTTTGCAGGTAAAGACCTTGAAGCAAAGGGAGTTTGTGCGAAAGCTCTGGCAGGACTTGGGAGGAAGACACCGAAATTATCCATATGCTTAATAGGATGCTTGTCAGGAATACAAAACAATAGGAGGAAAATGACGATGAGACTAAGTAACGTTACTCGTTTGTTGTTCGTGTTTACTCTTGTGTTAGTCATGACCGCAGGCACTACCTTTGCAAATGAACACCCCTTATTGGATGAAGCGAGAGAGGAAGGCAAGGCCATATTCTACGCTAACATCACTGGCGTAGATGCTGTCATGGAAGCCTTTGAAGCTGAGTATGGTGTTGTGGGCGAGTATACGCGCATTTCTACCGCAGTGTATATTCCTACCGTGCAGACTGAGTTTCAGGCGAATCGGTTAGTGGCAGATGTGCTTCAAGGACCTTTGCCCGTCTTACAGATCTTGAAAGAGTTTGGCGTCTTGGCGGAATACGTGTCTCCTGTGACAGAGAATTATCCAGAATGGTCGAAGGATCCAGATGGGGTGATTCAACAGTTTGGTATCGAGACCGTTGGTCTTATCTACAATGCTGAACTTGTCGATCCAGCAGATGTCCCCACCTCCTACGCAGAACTTGCCGATCCGAAATGGCGTGACAGAATTGTAATGCCAGACCCCATTACCCACGCAACAACAATTACGTGGCTTGTGGGACTAAAAGAGCATGTCTTTGCAACCGAGGCTGAATGGATGGATTTCCTCCGTGGTCTAGCTGCGAACAGACCCATGTTCGTTGCATCCTTTGGCCCGACTCCTGGACCTATTGAGACTGGTGAAAAGCATATTGGAATCTCCATGCCGAAGTACATTGTAACTCGAGCTCCAGCTCCCCTGGATTGGGCTCGGCTTGACGGTGAACCCCTCATGGGTTCAGCAAGGGCCATCGCACTGGCTAAGAATGCACCAAGACCCAATGCCGCTAAGCTGTTTATGGATTATTGGCTCTCCGAGGGTGCAGCCAATATTCTAGCTTCTGAGGTAGGGGAAACCGTGTTGTATGAAGGTGTGTACCCGCCCATCGATGGTATTGACCAGGCTGAGATCATACCTCTACGGGAACTCTCTGATGAAGAGATTCAAAAGTGGTCTGAAGTATTCCAAACTATCTTCTAGGCAAGAAGGCAAAAAGATACAGGCTGTCTCCTCATTCTCGAGGCGACAGCCTGTTTTGCATTCAACTACAGGCCACAGATACCATGGAAAGTCTGTTCAATGGAGACTGCGGCTATGGAAGGGGTAGTGCAACTTGTTCTGCCTGCGTATCCGTTTTTACGTTTTTTACCTTGCTTTGTGCTAAGGGGATGCGAAGGAGATTGGCACCGACGACAAGGACGGTAGATAGCCCGACCATGATGAGTCCTAGCGCGGCTACCTGACCCCACAGTCCATCATCGGCAAGCTTCATGATTTCCACCGTGAGCACCTCTGTTCCCGGACGGGATAGTACCACTGATACACTCAGTTCACGGATGAACATAGACGCCGTTAACACCCAGGCTGAGATAACGGCAGGGGCAATCAGAGGTACCACTATATCCCTTAGAGACCGCAGGAAATTGGCACCGAAAACCCTGGCGGACTCTTCTAGTTCTACATCGATCTGGGTAAACGCACTACGCAGAGGACGTACTCCATAGGGTAGGTAGGTACCCAGATAGGCAAGGAGTAAGCCTCCAATGGTAGCGTAGAGCGGTGTCTTAACCAGAAACCACATAAAGCCCACACCGATGATCATACCAGGAAAGGAGAAAGATAGGAACGTGAGTGATTCCAGCACAGAACTCGCCTTACTCTTCACCTTGACAATGATGTAAGCGGCGAAGATCGACAAAGTGATGGCTAGGGTTGCACCTACAGTAGCCAAGAATGTGGAGTTCTTCAGAGCTCTCAAGACGGCCGGGTTGGCAATCACTGTCTTCCAGTTGTCCAATCCCATCATGCTAAAGGCACGTGCACTGGGTACCATGGTGTAGGGTAAGAAGGACATGTAGACTAGAGTGACAACAGGGATGACCACCAATAGGGCAAAGAAGAGAAGGCAGACAATAAAGAGTGGGTACTTTGCCCGTCCTAACGTGATTTGAGTCGGCCGGAATCCCTTGCCGGTAACCGTTACATATTGGGAACTCTCAGCAATTAAGTGTCGATACAGATAGACTAAGACAATGGCTACGGCTAGCACAATCAGTCCGATCGCTGCGGCCTGTCCGTAATCGGGTGACCAGCCGATGGAGAT
Source organism: Bacillota bacterium (assembly GCA_012799115.1). Taxonomy (GTDB): domain Bacteria; phylum Bacillota; class Limnochordia; order Darwinibacteriales; family Darwinibacteriaceae; genus UBA5420. The sequence goes on along the minus strand of JAAZLY010000074.1, from coordinate 951 downwards.
GATGCGATGAATGTGCGTAGTTAACACATAGATTCGTCCTGGGACGCCCACCATGCGGGGAACTGCAAAAGAAGCCAGACTCCGGATGATAGCCAAGGTGAACGTAGCTAGAATCGCTGGCTTAAGTACTGGTAAGGTAACGGTACGCAGTGTCTGAAAATTGGACGCACCGCTCACGCGTGATGCCTCTTCGAGTTTTGTGTCGAAGGAAACCATCGCTGGGGCCATGACCAGGTACGTGACAGGTAAATCCAACATACCTTCTAGGAAGATCATGCCGCCCAGGGAGTAGATGTTGAAAGGGCCACTGGCAAAACCAAAAAGGTTTCGGAGCATGACATTAAACATCCCATTTGTCGGGTTCAAAAGGGCAATCCATGCCGAAGAGAAGAGCACATGGGGGATCATCATGGGCACAATGGGTAGAAAGGCAAAGAGTCCCTTAAGGGGGATGTCTGTGCGGACACTTAGGTACGCCAAGAAGGCACCTAGTACAGTCGAGAACACTGCGGTTCCTAAGGTAAAGATTAGTGTATTGGTCAATGTTGTCGGTAATGTTGGATTCGTGTAGGCGGATATGTATTTATCTAGGGTGAACTGTCCTAGGGCCCCAATGCCCTTCGAGAAGCTACCCAGCAGTAGCATAACAACAGGTCCGATAGTCAGGGCGCCGACAATTACAATAAGCAACGCGGTGAGAGGGGCATTACGATTCGTCTTATTAAGCACGACTAGACCTCCTCTTGCGGGTTAAGGACGCGGCACCATTCAGGATCAATATGGAGGCGTACCTTATCACCCCTTGCGACTGGAATATCAAACTCGATTTTGGCTAGCAGAGTAGTTTGACCAAGGGTAAACTCCACTTCATGGGCCTCGCCTGCAAACAAGACGTTGGAAACGATTGCTTCAAAATCATTTTCCTGGGGAGTGGACGAGGCGGGTACCACT
>JAAZLY010000073.1 GCA_012799115.1 Bacillota bacterium | reverse complement strand
CTCCAGTTGAACAGTGACAAAGAGGTTACCGTCTGGCGCAATGAGCCCGGCCATATTGTTGGCAACTGTGGCTCCACTAACTTTGATAGCCAGAGCTTGATTACTGCTTGCAACGTCTAGAGGGATGAATCTTGTTTGCAGTTCATCGCCTGTAAGCCCATAGATACGCGACTCGCTGACCGCTGCTGCGGTTCCTGCAGCGTAATAGGTGGCAACGTCGGGACCGATGACATCACTGGCTTGGGCGAACTGGACCTTGTCGACGCCTATGGTCCCAATGTGTCGTCTCGGTTCGTCCTCCGGTCCTTTGTCTTTCAGGGAGAGACGGAGTGTAAGTTCTGAACTCTCTTCTGTCTTGGTCTTTATTTGTGCTAGTACCTCTTCTAATGTCGCCGACAGGTCGTTGGGATCCTCCGTCACCAGATAGGTTCCCTTGGTTTTCTCGGCCACGCGGGCGAAAATGTCTTCGCTACCTTCCATCCCAATTCCGATCCAAACAGGTTTGAAGTCGGAGTTGGCGATGCGTTCGAACATCCAGTCAAGTTCTTCGGGACTATCTGTTGTAATGGCTGCATCCGTGATATAGAGCAGAACCTTGTTTTGTGAAGGAGTCTGGCTCAACGTCGTGTAGGCCACTTGGATAGATCCTTCCGTATCCGTTGCTCCTGCCGCGTTTAGAGCTCCTATGGCATACAGAGCGCTCGCCTTATCTAAAGTCAGGCTTTGCACGATCGATGTAAACCAGTTAAATTCCTGTACTTGAATCAAGGTTTGTTCTGGCAGATCTAGGATGAAGTCGTGAAGTATATTCTTGACCTTTTGGATCCGATAGTCACAGTCCTCTTCTTCTGGTGATGTATCCATCGAACCGCTGGTATCGATCATTAGAGAGACGACGGGCACATCAGAAATGCTAGGTTCTAAAGGTCGCTGGTAGACTAGGCGATACGTGTTACTAAGGGTCTCCTGAATGGCGGTGAACACCTTTTGCAATGCATTTTGGTCGGTGGCAGCATAATACTTGCCCCCAGAGATTAAGGCCAGATCCTTTAGGACCGCATCGTCATGACCGGATCCAAAACCGATTGTATAGAGGGGAACCCCGCTATTTGTGACGGCTTGCCGCACCTCGGGGAGGGTTGCTACACTGCCTGGGCCTGTATCATCATAGTTGGCATCTACTCCGTCTGTAAAGACGACAAGGACCGGTCGTGGCCGTTCTTCAAGACACACTAGCCCCTCCAGGATAGAGTCGTAGAGGGCTGTCGCACCGCTTGCCTTGACTTGATCCAGACTTCGCAGGACCTCCTCCTTGGTTGTACCCTTTAGGACTTCTGGAGTGGTAGAAAAGTCAATGACCTGAATGAAGGTGTCGTCGCTCAGGCTGCTGACGAAACTCTTGGCGGCCTTCACTGTCTGTTCCATTTGGTTTCGCATGGAACCAGAGGAATCAAGGAGTAGTAGGATGGAGGGTGCTTGAGTTATCACCTCGATGCTCAGGACCTTACCCAGGAGCCCACCTTCACTAATCTCCGCGCTTTCGGGACTCGGTATGAGCCCTCGACTTTCCTCTGACACGATCGCAAACTCGATCTCGCCTCGATCGCCTTCGATTACGGGCTTCGATAGGCTGAGGGCATCATCAATCTCCCTCACATTTGCGATGTCTTTAAACGTGCCTTGGCTTGCTGCTGGTACTGTGAACACAGTAATTTGCCCCGCACTGACGGGTATCATCTTTGTCGCGATGGAGGCATCGTCGCCCCGCCATTGATGCATATTCCAATATCCTGGGGGAAGATAAAAGACATATTCACCCTGGGCATTGATGTCGCCGATGGCTCCGGAGAAATCAGGATGCGTAAAGGAGACGTCCCAAGAGGACCTCACGCTAACTTCACCACTATCAGCGCCTGCAACTTTCAGGATACCGAGTTCGCGCCCCAAGTTGAGAGTTGGTAAGGGGACCGACTCGCTGATGGAAACTTCGATCTTTGTTGGTCGGGGTTCTTGTTCCCAGTCGAAAAGCCAGGTTATTTTGCCTAGGCCCTGGGGAAAGTTGTCGATCAGGTAGAGTGGAGTCTTGATCGACTCGATGCTCATCCATTCGCTCCAGCTTTGTTCAAAGTCCCCCAGTTTCAGTATCATGTCGCCAAAGAGGCCAAGGCTTCCTTGATCAAGTTTGATGCTGAGTGTTTGAAAATGCTGACCTGGAGCGGAGCCAAAGCCGAGGGATGTATCGGTGTCATCAAGGGTGATCTGCCAGGTGTAGCCGGGAACAAGCCAGCGTTCTTTGGTGACCTGTAGATAGTAGCTACCTTCCTGTGCTTCGGCAAAAGCGTTCCACATGAAGTTGTCCTGATCAAGCAAGCTTGCATAGAGGCTGCGGGAGGACTGCTCGTTGATGGTCGCCCCCAGTTCGTTCAGGTACTGCGCTAACTCCTCTAGAGCCCTTACAGGATCGGGACAGTCAACGGACATGCGCCAGAGATCGCCCCAGCCATAGTATAAAGAGTCTTCGCCTCTTGATGACGAGTAAGGAATCTCAAATCGGTCCCTGGGGGCATAGCCGAACCAGGCATACTCTTCTGCGGCTCCCAACGGGTTTATCATGGGAGGAGCTAGGCTGAAGTTGCCTTCTTCCATGGAGTCGTCTGCATAGTAGGCGAGGTCAGACTCGGAGTCATAGGAATCTTCCTCGTAGGGATCGTCGATGGGATCCACGTTTACGGGAGCCTGTTCTTGTATTACATATAGTTCGTAGTAATCGTCATACCAATACTCAGCATAGACCCACCACGTATCGGAGGGACTGGGGACTTGGGCGATCAATATCTCTTCGGATGTGTATAAGACGTTGCTAGCAAGTGTGCCCAAGTAGTCGTGCAAAGGCTCAAGAGAGTCGCCTGGAACCGCTAAGTGCCAGGTGTTTCCCCAAACGGTAATTTCGTGATAGTCGTCTTCTTCCGCATCATAGTAGCTCATATAAAAGGGATCCCATTGGTCTTCAATACCCACGTAGTCTACGCTGTCGTATGCACTTAAGTCTCCAAGGGGATTAACGTAGGGGGTGACGTAGGCTAAGACCGCACTCATCGGAGCGAGGGCTGTGACCAATATCATACTACCAACAACTGTCGTCCACAGGATTAAACTTGCCAGCGTTTTCAAGTTTTCCCTTTTCACTTCACGGACCTCCCAATTGGATGTTTGTCTGGCCTTCCAGTTTCTAGCATAATTCCAAATTCTGCATAATTGTCTCTATACCTGCGTGGCTACGGGAGAAATTTCGTGCGTAAGGGGTCTTCTCCTGACACAATTTGACGAATTCTAGTTGGACAGTGTGGAGGACAGGCCCTATTTGCTGAATTATTCGAATGCGGTGTTAGTTTAGTAGATTTATTAAATTATAGTGGAGGAATTTACCTCCAAACCTTGTAGTTTACAAATAAGGTCGTTCAGTAACATAAGTGGGGTCGAGTTCAGTATGAAAAGATTGACGGGGAAACAAATAGCAGAGTTACTT
>JAAZLY010000072.1 GCA_012799115.1 Bacillota bacterium | reverse complement strand
AGCGCAGCGAATGGGATTGGCGCTTCTCAGACATCCTCATTGCGTCACTAGATACCGCCAAGCGTGATCCACATGCTTCCCTTATTGCGACAATTCCCTACGACCTCGTCATTGTAGATGAAGCACACAAACTGAAAAACAGCTCCACCGTGAGTTATCGCTTTGTCAACTCTATCCAAAAAAAGTACTGCCTGATGCTAACCGCCACGCCGGTTCAAAACGACCTGAAGGAGCTCTACAATCTAATTGCATTGATCAAGCCTGGACAGCTTGGCAGTTATCGTTCCTTTAAGGAGAAGTTTATGCAAGACAAGAGGACGCCGAAGAACCCTCAGGAGCTCAAAGTCCTTCTCAGAGGTGTCATGGTGCGTAACCAGCGCGATACGGGAGTTGTCCAATTCACAAAACGTATCGTCCATCCGCTGATCGTCTCCTTAACACCCAAGGAACAAGAAATCTACGATAGAGTCACGAGCTTCATACGTGACAGGAGCCGACGGAGCGGCCTGCAAAATATCCTTCCTTTGATCACACTACAAAGAGAGGTCTGTTCAACGTTCCTAGCTACCGCCTTGACCTTGGAGAAAATGATGGAGAACTTGGAGCCCGATCATCTCTCAGAAGTGGCTTCGCTACTCAAAGACCTAGCGGATGTGAAACAGAACTCCAAGTGCGACATCTTGGAGCGCCTCATTGAGGAGCTCAAGGACGATAAGATCATTGTCTTCACCGAATATAAGGCGTCCCAGGAGTATATTCGCTATCGCCTGGAAAGGGCAGGCTACAAGACATTGGCTTTTGACGGCACCCTTTCCCGGGGGAAGAAACAGTGGATCCGTCATCTGTTTCAAAAGGAGGGTCAAGTTCTCGTGAGCACGGAATCCGGTGGAGAGGGGCTCAATTTCCAATTCTGCAATCAAATTGTCAACTTCGACCTACCTTGGAACCCGATGCGTCTAGAACAACGCATTGGCAGGGTGCACCGTCTCGGGCAATCCCGTGATGTTCATATCTTCAACCTCCTCACCAAGGACACGATTGAAGAACATATCATGTACCTTCTGCACCAGAAAATAAACATGTTTGAGACAATCATCGGGGAATTGGACACGATACTCCTCCATCTCAATCTAGGAAAGTCCTTTGAGAGTGAGATTATGGAAATCTTCTTAGCCCACGAAGAGCAGGAGAAGATTCGAGAAAAGATCGACCGTTTTGGCGATCGCTTTGTTAAGGGGCAGGCTGAAGTGAAGACATCAGCATGGGACTTACTCTAGAGAGGAGGCTTGCAGATGAAGCAAATGGTTTTCGACTTCTTCAAGCTCCTCCATCTCGAACCCGTAGAAATCCGCAAAGGAGTTTGGCAGGTTCAGGCAGACGATGACCTCATGAAGGAGTTAGATGGTTGGCGCGCCCAAGGACGCTTACTGCAATTTACCTTCGATAAAAAAGCCGCAGAAATGTATGGCGCTGATCTAATCTGTCCCGGTAGCTATCGCTTGCATAGCATTGTACAAGTAATTCGCAGACAAGGAATATTGAGTCAGGCCCACATTCCCCACCAGTACTTTCACGAACCCAGCATACGCAAGAAAGTGCTAAGCGGGCTCGGGGCAGAGGGACGGGCCTATGTCGTGAATTGTTCCTTACCCTATGCACAGTACCTGCAGTTTGAGATTCTTGTAGAAGAAAAGGGACTACAAAAAAAAGAGAGCATTCACACCGTAATGGTGGATCTCTCTTCTGGTCGAGTACTCAAGTTCGCCTTTCCCTATCACCTTCTGAGAGACGGTGGGGTTGGCATAGAAGCAATCCGTAAACGTAAACTTGGCTTCAAGCAAGCCTTCCTAAGAGCCACAGAACACCTGCAAGAGATCATCGAGGCAACAGATCATACCTGGGCTCGTGAAGCGACCGATAAGTTGACCCTAGAGGAAGCAAAACTCCGGGAGTTTTTCCAGGGTAACAGTGACTCAAACGAATACAGGGCTAAGGAAGACGAGATTAAACAGCGTCTTGCTCCCACCCTAACTATGGATGCCCTACGAAGCGCATTACTACTTATTCCTCTCTACCAATATCGCCTAGTGGTGGTTCCCACTAGGGGAAAGGAACAGAGTAAGACGCTCACCTACGATCCTGTAAGTAATTGGTACCTGCAAGATCTAGACCAAATCACGGGCGACTCGCCAGATCGGACCAGCACCCATCACTAACACTAGGTCTCCGGCCCCTAACCAACCTTGTAGGAATGACGCAACATCCTCTTGTTTTGGGATATGATAGACCTTCTTTGGTCCCTTATGATCCCGAATTCGTTCTGCTAGGACCGACGAACTTACCCCAGGGATAGCCTGCTCTGGAGGCGGCGCGTAGATATCCGTGATAATCACGATATCCGCTTCCCTGAATGCTCGAGCAAAATCGTCAAAAAGAAGTGAGGTTCGTGAATAACGATGCGGTTGAAATACTGCTACAATCTGACGTGAAGGCCATCCTTCACGGGCAGCTCTAATTGTGGCGGCAACCTCTGTCGGATGATGGGCATAGTCATCTACAACAATGGCCCCATTTCTCGATCCAATAATCTGGAACCTGCGCTGGGCACCGTGGAAGGTCCGGAGCGCATTCTGTATCTGCCCAAGGGACAAACCCACATATGTGGCTACCACTATACAGGCTAGGGCATTCGAGACATTGTGACGACCGGGTACAGCTAGCTCAAAGTCACCGAAGAATTGACCGTGCCGATATACCCGAAAATGAGAGTTCTGTTGATCTAACCGAAGCACCTCAGCGCGCCACTCGGCCTGGGGCGAAAATCCATAGGTCACACAATCGAACTCTTGACTTATCGACGCAGCAACGTTATCGTCAACTCCAATCAAGCGTAAACCAGTCGGCGCACAGTTCGCCAAGAACCGCCTGTAACTATCGATCAAAGAGGCAAAGGTTCCGTTATAGTTCTCTAAGTGGTCGGGTTCAATACTGGTGACAACACTTACTTCTGGACGATAACGTAAGAAGCTTCCATCACTCTCATCTGCCTCGGCTACTACGAACTCGCCCCGACCATACTTTGCACCTGGACCAAAGGGTGCAAAATGGGCCCCAATTAAGACTGTGGGATCAAGTCCAGAGTTCTCCAAACAAAGAGCTAACATTGAGGTTATCGTCGTCTTGCCATGGGCCCCGCCCACGGCAATACCTCGCTTGGTGTTAAGTAGTTGTGCAAGTACTTCTGAGCGATGCAGCACATTCATCCCGTTTTCGCGGGCAGCTATCATTTCTGGGTTCTGGATAGGTATGGCGCTTGAGTAGATGACACTTGTTGCTCCGTTCACATTTGCTGCCGCATGTTTGAAATAGATCTTGGCCCCTAACTTACTTAAGTAGTCGGTAGTATCTGAAGGCTGAAGATCGGATCCACTGACGCTATGACCCATCTCCAAAAAGACCTTTGCTAAAGGACCCATGCCTGTTCCACCGATGCCAATCAGATGTATGTGCTGGTTCATGAATGTCACTCCCAATTACTGTCACTTTATGAATGTTGCTACAACTCTGGCCAAGAGCCGTGCTGAAGCCACTGCTTCCTCAACAGTGTTGCCCCGCCAGTCGCCTACTAGAATCATAATGCTATTGGGGTGAAGCTCCCCGCTGTAGTCTGACTTGAACACACGTACGCCTCGAGTCACACCAGGATATTCCTTCTCCATTGCATCACTAATGGCTTGGGCAAAACTGATGTTGTCATCTAGGTGATCATTATCCTTGTCACCAACTACGAAGAGAATCTTTGCAACATCTATATCATTCGCACGTGCTTTGGTATAGTCGTCTGGTTTGTCCTCCAAACCATCCCGATGAATGTCCAAGACAACTTGAATGCTGGGATTGGCGGCCAATAACTCATTCGCCTTCTTTTCGGAGTTCACGAAAGCCTCACTGTAACGTGGCTGATCGTGAATGGTCTTGTCATGAAGGGCCGTGATACCAAGGCTGGACAGCTCCTGAACAAAGGCCTCGCCAACCCTGACAACATCACCGTAGATGCCTCGTTCATGACTGTCCTTAGGTTTGTAATTCTCCGATGCATGACTATGGAAGACTAGTACCTTCGGAGTTAAGTCTACCTCATCCCCCTGGGGCGGCTCTGGGTCCTCCGTCCGCACCACTGGAGGAAGGGGTTCCTCCTCATCGCCTCCAGGCATAAAGCCAAAGAATCTCGCCCCCACCACCGCAACTACAATCAGCGTAACTACAATAAATAAAAGACCAGGTCCATTTTTCTCATTTCTAGCCATTCTAGCCATTGCTATTCCCCCTTCCACAACAATATATGCGGAGGGGGAGGACATTTATTCCCTAGTGCTTCCAAGCTCCCCTAAAATCACATTCAGTTGGTCTATCGTGAAGTTATAACGCTTGTTGCAGAAGTGGCAGATAGTCTCAACGGTCTCCCCATCATCCACTAATTCCTGCAATTCCTCGGCACCAAGGGTAATCAGTGCTTGTTCAAATCTGTCCCAGGAACAATCACACTCAAAACGAACCTCTTCAGTATCAATAAAACGAACTGGTAGGGTTTGAAAGACGGACTCCACGATTTCCTCGACAGTACGATCGTCCGAGAACAATGAACTCACAGTAGACATCGCAATAAGCTCTTCCTCGAGCTTAGCGATGAATTGCTCATCTGATACAGCGTCAGGTAGAAGCTGTACAACAATGCCGCCACTACTCATCGCTACTCCGTCAACTCCAATAAGAACCCCCAATCCCACCGCTGAGGGAGTCTGCTCTGAGTGTGTAAAGTAGTAGGCAAAGTCCTCACCAATCTCCCCAGTCTGAAGGGGAACGGTTCCTTGGTAGGCCTCTTTAAGCCCTAAGTCCCGAATCACGTACAAATTGCCATGACCCACTGCCGTACCCACTGCTAACTTCCCATCCTCATTGAGGGGTAGATCAACATGCGGGTTCGCTACGTAGCCTTTGACTTTACCATGGGAACTAGCTGAGACCACAATTCCTCCTAAGGGCCCATCGCCCTTCACTTGAATCGAAATTGTCTCGTCGCCTTTTAGCATCGCACCCAAAACCAACCCCATGGTCAGTGTGCGCCCTAAGGCAGCTGTAGCTACAGGCGTGGTTTGATGGTACGACTGAGCAGTTCTTACAACCTCGGTGGTTCTAAGTGCAAACAATCTAGCTTGGTTATCGCCGAGCATGGCTCTGACTAAATAATCTCTTCCCTGCAAGTCTGTTCCTCCTAAGCATTCAACAACCTAAAAAACAAGTATAGCGATCCAATTAAGACAATCAATATGGCAATCAGGCGGAAGAAAAAGCGCCTGCGTCTAGCTTTTCTGGCCCGTTCACGGCGTTCGCGAATGCCGCTTTCTAGCGTTGCTGCCTCGGGAGCAGGCTCCGGAAGTCTTATGTCTGTCGAGATCTGATCCTCGAGTCCAAGGGACTTTGCGTAGGTCCGAATAAAAGGCTTCACATAAGCCTCTCCAGGAAGCAGATGAAAATCCTCTCCTTCGATGGCCTGCAGAAACTGGGGCTTGATCATAGTACGTGCCGACATCTCTTCGATAGTTAGGCCTTGCTCTAGACGGGCCTTCTGTAACAGTGTCCCCAATCCCCTCATTTTTCTCACCCTTCTTCCAAAATTGTGCTATCCGCGAGTACCTCCCGGGGTTTGCTCCCCTGATATGAACCAACAATACCACGAATCTCCATGGCATCAATTAGGCGTGCGGCTCTACTGTAGCCAATGCGAAATCGCCTCTGGAGCATGGAGATAGAGGCTTGGCCGTTCTCAACCACTAGCCGAATCGCATCGGGTAGCAGTTCATCATCTTCGTGTTCATCCAGGGAGAAATCCCCGACCTTCTCCTCAACAACTTCTTCTTGATACTCTGGCTTACCCTGCTTCCGCCAATACTCTACCAATGCTTCGACTTCCTTGTCAGAAATCCAGGCACCTTGAGCTCGCACTGGTTTATTGGAACCGATAGGATGATATAACATATCGCCTTTCCCAATCAGACGTTCGGCGCCCCCCATATCTAGAATGGTGCGGGAATCCACCTGGCTTGACACGGCAAATGCGATACGTGACGGAACATTCGCCTTGATAAGGCCGGTAATGACATCCACCGAAGGCCGCTGTGTTGCTATAATCAAGTACATACCGGCGGCCCGGGCCATCTGCGCGAGGCGACAAATGGCATCTTCGACCTCTGCTGCCGCAACCATCATCAAATCGGCGAGTTCGTCAACGATAATTACGATATAAGGAAGGTGTTCTTTGGCCTCTTCGGGGGTTTCTGGTTCAGATTCCTTTAGTGACTCCAAATACATATCGATGTTTCGCACACCGGAGTCGGCGAAAATCTGATAGCGGCGTTCCATTTCGCCCACGGCCCAGCGCAGGGCAATGGCCGCCTTCTTAGGATCTGTGACCACAGGCGAGATCAAATGGGGTATGCCATCGTAGCCGGATAGTTCAACTCGCTTCGGATCCACCATCAAGAGCTTAACAACCTCAGGACTGGCCCGAAACAAGATACTGGAAATCATGGCGTTTAAGCAGACACTCTTACCAGATCCTGTTGAACCCGCGACCAAGACATGCAACCACTTTTTCAAGTCAGCAATCACTGGCTTGCCTGCGATGTCTTTGCCAAGGGCGAGGGCGACTGGTGATGGATGGTCTGCGAGTTCCGGACTCTCCAGAACATCCCTCAGTAAGACTGCCTCGGTTGTCTTGTTCGGAACTTCGATGCCCACTACTGGCTTGCCCGGCACAGGTGCTTCAATACGCACATCTTCGGCTGCCAACGCTAAGGCAAGATCATCCGCCAGAGCTGTGATCCGAGATACCTTGATGCCAGGTGCAGGCTGCAATTCATATCTGGTTACAACCGGCCCCTGACTCACATTGACTACCTTGGCTTCGATACTAAAGCTGGCTAAAGTCTCTTCCAGCAATTCACTCTGGACACCCTCGGTTCGTCTCCCTCGGGAACTGGACTTCTTCAACAGATAGGTAGGAGGCAAAGCGTATTCTCCCTGGGATCCGATGGGCAGGTTCAGCGCCATTTGCTCCGGAGCCTCCACGGATTCTTGCGGTTCTTGCGGTTCTTCCACTTTTTGCTTCTTCTTGGCAACCTTCTTCGGTCGCTCACTTTTCACTGGGTCAGAAGCGGGAGTGGGCTCGCTCGGGACCTCCTGGGGAACCTGCGCCTGCAATCGTCGCCTCTTACGCTCATCTTTCCGATCACGATACTTATCTACCTGCTTGTGCCATAAGCCAGTAATGGATACCCAAAGGTACTTGGCTCCACCTTGCATCAAGTCAAGGAGGGAAATGCGAAAAAGAAAAATGAGACCAAGTAGAATCATGGTTGCAACCAAGACATATGACCCATGAATGCCAAAGGCATTGTAACTGAACACGAGGAGCACTGCACCAAAGACTCCTGCGCCCTCTCCCCGGGCGGCGTAGCTGATTTCCTCCCTCAGATTAGGAGGGAATTGGTAGCCCCTGTGATACAGCATATGAAAAACCAAGGTTATCGAGGAAACAAGCAAGACTAGACCCGCCGTCCGTTGGATGGATGGGGGCCATTTCTTGCCACGGAAAATGTGTAAGGATAATAACAGAAGAAGAACGGAAAAAAGCACGGCTAAGTCTCCAAAGCACATGCGCAAAATCGAACGAAGTTGCCCTCCAACCTTACCGGTCGCGTCCACATAGAGTGCCAAAATGGAGAACACAGAACAAGCTATAAGTAAAATCCCTACGACTTCCCGGGGGCGAATGCCTCCCTGGGCCTTAACTTGTTCTCCTGTCTTGGCACGATCAGCTTTCCTCAAAACGGGCCCTCCTCTACTTGCATGTTCTACGTACCCGAGCGAAACCCTACTTCGAAGCGGGACTATTTGTCCCGGCGCAGTTGCTGCAGTTCTTCGATGAAGCGATCAATGTCCTTAAACTGCCTATATACTGAAGCAAAACGCACATAGGCAACATCATCTAACTCCCGCAGCTTGTCCATGACAAGCTCGCCAATAACCGCCGATTCAATCTCCCTATCTTGTCCCGAACGAACTTCTCGTTCAATATCATCGACCATGGCTTCGATCGATTCCAAGGATATGGGACGTTTCTCACAAGCCCTCAATACTCCATTCAGTATCTTCGCGCGGGAAAACGCCTCTCGGCCGCCATCTTTCTTGATCACCAAGAACGGCATCTCATCCAGGCGCTCATATGTAGTAAAACGCTTCTGACAAACCGTACACTCCCGTCTACGGCGAATAGATGCGCCTTCTTCCGTTTGTCTTGAATCAAGGACCTTGCTATCCAAATGTAAGCAAAAAGGACAACGCATAGACTTCAACCTCTCCGATAACTATAGCAACAACGGCCAATCCGATGGCACTTATAATCATTATACAATAAAATGGTCAGCGTTTCCATGTTCTGTTTTTCACTAACACCACGTCTGCTCCAACCAGAACCACGTCTCTCCAGGGTATCTCCAAGTCAGCCCGTCTCCCTTGCCAGAATCGAAAGGTTCTTAGCTCATCAACGACCAAAGACAGGATGCGTCCTGTATCAGGGTCTAGGTCCAAGTCGCAAACACTTCCCAAGTACCGCCCTTCCTCCATGTTAATTACATCAAGCCTGCGCAAATCGGAGGTTTTCATCATTGTCATGGGTATTCCCTCCATTCCTATACACTATATGCTTCTGACACAAAAAAGAAACGGCCTAGGGCCGTAACTATAAGTGCCTTCGTCAACTAGTCAGAAAAGACCGGGAAACCTGCGGCTGATGCCTGCCACCACCTTTGTAGAGCCCTTGCATATCTGGTTTCCGCCATGGTTTCCCACAGTTTGGAGCGGAATACAAAACGACGACCCGATGACCCATGATCCTCCTTATTGACTAGACTCCTATCCGTTCCATCGAGTTCTGCTAGGCAGAGGGGTGGAAATAAGACACACCACCAATTATCACCCTGGGCAGTGCCGATTTCGATACGGACTGCATCATAGAGTCCCTCAGGTAGCGACAGAGAACCATACTCTTTGTATGGAAAAGGAAATTGGCCCATCTTGACTTCAACTGGATAGGCGAAGCCTTGAGAGGTTACTACCTCTTCGGCCCGTAGTTCTAAACGATCGGCATTCTCTCTTAAGACTAGGTATGCTCCTTGCTTATCCTCAATATCCTTTAGGATCTCCCTTGCTTCCTTGAGCATCTCATCTCTGACAAGGAGCTTGAGGTCCTGGTCTTGTGGTGAATTGCTATTAGCAATGACATGAAGCCGAATAAGACTTTCTGCATAGGCCTTATCAACACGGATCGCGCCGTCTAGGGCAAATAGGATGAGTCCAGAGATAAAACCAGTCCCTAGTAGCACCAGACTAACAACAAGGCGCATTTTAACCGCATTTCGGAACACACGCATGCCTCCTTTTCACGATGTAGCCATATATTTACGCAAATGCTTGAGTGCTGCTTTTTCTAACCTCGAAACCTGGGCCTGGGAGATACCAATCTCTTCAGCGACCTCCATCTGTGTTCTTCCCTCATAAAAGCGCATTGTTAAAATCAGTCGTTCCCTATCAGCTAGATGCGTCATCCCCTCTTTGATACTAACTCCCTCAATGAGATGCCGCTCGGTGTTCTTGTCGTCGCTGATTTGATCCAAGACAAAGATGGGATCCCCTCCATCATTGTATATAGGTTCAAAGAGAGAGATAGGATCTTGAATCGCATCTAGGGCAAAGACGATTTCCTCCCTCGGAATTTGCAGCTCCTCGGCGATTTGGGCAAGAGTAGGTTCTTTGGAGTACCGGTTCGCCAAGCTGTCTCTGGTTTGTAGTGCTTTGTAGGCAATGTCCCTTAGGGAACGACTCACTCGTATCGGATTGTTATCTCTGAGATAGCGTCTGATTTCACCAATAATCATCGGCACCGCATACGTGGAGAACTTGACATTCTGACTCAGATCAAAATTATCAATGGCCTTCATGAGGCCTATACAGCCTACCTGAAATAAATCATCAACGTATTCTCCCCGGTTGTTGAATCTCTGGATCACACTAAGTACTAGGCGGAGATTACCCTGGACCATTTCGTCCCGTGCAGACTCATCACCGTTTTTGATTTTCAACAACAGCTCACGCATCTTACGATTGGGTAGAACTGGCAATTTTGCAGTGTTAACACCACAAATTTCCACTTTGTTCATGTTGGATCTCCTCCCCAAAATGCCGATTACAAAGTTCAGTATTGCCACCTTGGAATGGATCTATTCCATTTTGTCCACCAACCTGTTATTGGAAAGGATCGAGAGTACTTTCGCCGATAAAGGAGGAATCCACTAGCTTGGGGGATAATATTCTTCCATAAATACCCTGATAGAGGAGTGAGCTGCGTATGCCCGAATACACGGTGTATGTTGACGTGTGGCTGTTGCGCCTCGGCTGCAATTTTATCTTTGAATACCTTCTACTCTGGGCGACAGCCACCATCACCCATACCAAGACAAAGCCTTTGCGCCTGCTTCTAGGATCCCTGGTGGGTACGTTCCATTACTTCCTCTACCTCTTGGCGAGCACAGGCTTGCTGCCCTATTACGGACTTATGCGCTTTCTTCCCATTGTGGTTCTGGTCTCGTTAGTTATGATCTTTGTGACCTTTTATCCCATAGGATGGAAGAGTTTGCTTAAGGTGGCAGCCTATTTTTACGGCATTGGATTTATAGCTGCCGGTATGGGGATGGCCGCCGCATACTTGTTGGGGAGACCCGGAGCTCCACAGTTTGCTATAGGAACGATGATTTCAGTCTTAGCCATCTTGCTGATTGCAGAGATTGGTTGGGGCATTGTGCACGAAACCATCGTCGACAGAGTGTATCGAATCCCTTTAGCCATCCTTTGCGACGATCAGGAGGTTAGGACAACAGCTCTCGTGGACACCGGAAACCACCTCAAGGATCCGCTGAACCGTCACCCAGTCATTATTGTAGAAAACGCAGCTCTCCAAGAACTCTTACCCTCTGATCTTACGTCGATCATCCTGGACCTTGGCGAAGGCAAAGTCGAAGCTATTGACCAGCTCAGTCGCATCACAGAATGGCAGACTCGTCTGCGCATCATCCCTTACAGCTCCATTGGGAAGAACAATGGCCTACTTATCGGTTTTCGGCCAGATAGAGTTAAAATAGGTGGCCATTATCTGCCGGAACACTTGCAGCCTACGATTGCTGTACATCCATATCGGTTGTCACCTGATGGGGACTACATGGCCCTACTTCCTCCCATTCTCTTGGAGGGCACGGCAGAAAGCTCGAAAGGAGGGGAGGCACATGCCAAGACGACCTCTACAGACATTTAGCCTGATCATTCGCTTGAAACTCATAGCCCTTTTCGCCAAGCTCAAGCTAAGCCCAAAGGTCTATTATGTGGGAAGTAATGAAGTATTGCCACCTCCCCTCTCAACCGAAGAAGAGCGGGACCTCTTGTTACGTCTGCAAGCGGGCGACCTTTTGGTCAGGACTCCCCTAATCGAACGCAACCTCCGATTGGTCGTGTACATTGCGCGAAAGTTCGAGAACACGGGAATATCCATAGAGGATTTGGTATCCATAGGCACCATCGGTCTCATTAAGGCTGTGAATACCTTTGATCCTACAAAGAACATCAAGCTCGCCACATATGCCTCCCGCTGCATTGAAAACGAGATCCTCATGTATCTACGTAGAACAAGCAAGCTTAAGGCGGAGGTTTCTTTTGACGAACCCCTCAACGTCGATTGGGATGGCAACGAACTAGTTCTGGCTGATGTAGTGGGTAACGAAAGTGACGTCATCCTCCATATTGAAAAGGAAGTCGACAAAGCCCTGTTAACTACCGCTTTACAGCAGCTCACAGGGCGAGAAAAACGGATTATGGAGTTGCGCTTTGGACTTCAAGGAGAGAAGGAGCGAACACAACGGGAAGTCGCAGAGCTTCTCGGAATCTCCCAGTCCTACATCTCACGCCTAGAAAAGAAGATCCTGAAAAAGCTCCGCCGCGAGATGCGGAAAATGGAGTAAGGACGCCGAATATCTGGGTAATTCAAAGAGGCCCCAAATTGCTTGAGGCCTCTTCAGTCTTCTACATATAGTCCAGCCTACTTCCTACGGAGAAAGGCCGGGATTTCCAAGGAGTTATCCGTAAAGGGACGAACGTCAAGCTCTTTGGTGATCTTGAAACTCTCTTTAGTCTTAGGGATATCAAATCCAGTAGCAATGACCGTAACGCGCAATGTATCCCCTAAGCTCTCGTCGATCACTGCGCCAAAAATGACGTTAGCATCTGCGTCTGCAGCCCTGGAAACAATCTCTGCAGCCTCGTTAACCTCAAACAATCCCAAGTTCGAACTTCCAGTCAAACTGAGTAGAATCCCCTTGGCTCCTTCAATGGATGCTTCGAGCAGTGGACTCGAAATGGCCTGTTCTGCGGCCTTAATGGCTCTATCTTCACCAGAGGCATGTCCAATACCCATCAATGCTGACCCCGCATTGGTCATAATCGCTCTGACATCGGCGAAATCGAGATTAATTAGGCCTGGAACCGTAATAAGATCGGAGATGCCTTGTACTCCCTGCAGTAATACATCATCAGCGATCTTAAACGCCTCTAGCATAGACGTGCGCTTTTCTACCACCTGCAGTAGACGATCATTAGGGATCGTGATCAGCGTATCCACTTTGCTCTTGAGCAACTCAATACCCTTTTCAGCCTGTTCCTTGCGGCGTCTACCCTCAAAGGCAAAAGGCTTGGTTACTACCCCTACCGTCAGGGCATGCAACTCTTTGGCCACCTCGGCCACCACGGGCGCAGCTCCAGTTCCGGTTCCTCCGCCCATACCCGCAGTAATAAAGACCATATCAGCGCCTTGAAGAGCCTGGGATATCTCCTCTCGCGACTCCTCTGCGGATCGCTGTCCCACACTAGGGTCTGAGCCAGCCCCTAGACCTTTGGTCAGCTTAGCGCCTAACTGTATTTTTTGGTGTGCCTCCGATAGTTGTAGGGCCTGGGCATCTGTATTCAATGCAATGAATTGAATACCTTTCAGGTCAGCTTCAATCATGCGGTTCACCGCATTGCCGCCGCCTCCACCACAACCAATTACTTTTATGTCCGCAAACTGAACATTATCCAGATCAAACTCGAACATGGGATCCCCCTCTTCAACAAGCCCTGATTTCCTGACTAATTTCCACATTCAGACCACTTTTCCCTCTAAAGTACCGAAAAAACTATTCATACTTCCCCTTGGCAGGAGAATTCTACAAGTAGCTAATGACAGGACTCTTTGGTACCCGCAGATCAATACGCTTCGCGTGTTCATTGCGTTGGTTCAAATCCTCGAGGATCTTCTCAAGTAAAGCGAACTTCTCCTCGAGCTCTACAGGTTGTCCCATCAAAATTTCCGTTCCACCTCGTGTAATAAACGAACGTTTGGATGCATTCCATTCTGACATGGATTCATGTAAAGGAGCCGGAATCATGCCGATCAACCGTGCCGTGGCCACCAGTTGCTCAGGAGACTCTAGATCCAGATTGGTCACGATCGGCAAGAAATACACTGCTCCTGCATCCGCCGGTGGCAATAGGTCGCCTTCTTTGTCCAGAAAAACCCATCCAGCTGGCGTAGGAACCTGGGCCAAGGGCGTCCGTTCGGTGATAGTCACAAGTACATGGTTCGGCCAGCGCCAGGTAGCCTTGGCCGTCTCCACCCACGGATGTTCCATTAGAGTAGACACAAGCTCCCTGGTATCTATGCGCCACACATTTGTTACTGGCAGGTTCACATACAAGTCAAGCTGTTCAGACTTGAGATAGGAGAGGCCTGTCCACTCAATTCTGTCCGTCTCAAAAAAGGGAGAATTCGCGAATAGATATAAGGCAATGACAAGCGCTAAGACTAACACATATAAGGCATTCTTAGGGCTGGCTAGTTCACCAATCACAATTCCCCTCCTTCAGTCCACAACTCGACTAACCTTGGCCCCCAAGTCTTCGAGTCGTTTCTCCATCGCTTCATAACCACGATCAATATGTTCTACTCCGCAAATCGTAGACTGCCCCTCTGCGGCTAGCGCACCTAGCATTAAAGCAGCCCCACCCCGCAGATCGCCAGCAACAAGATTTGCTCCATACAGAGGAGTTGCACCCTCCACGATCACTGCCGAGGTGTTGGGTCGAATTCGTGCTCCTAGTTTGCTGAGCTCCAACGTATAGCCGAAACGGCGATCGAATACCGCTTCTGTTAGCACACTGCGTCCCCGGGCTTGTGTTGCCAGGGCAACAACTTGCGGTTGCATGTCTGTGGGAAAACCCGGATAGGGTCCTGTAGCTACCTTAAAGGGTTCTAAATGAGCTGGCGAGACTACGCTTACTTCTCGTTCCCCAATCTCAACTCCTGCCCCCATCGACTCTAAAAGGTCCAATAAAGGGGTCAAGTGTTCAGGGACTACCCCTTCAACCGTGCCACTACCTCCAGTAATGAGGAAGGCCAATAGGTATGTTCCAGCCTCAATACGATCGGGTACTACGGAGAAATCTGTGGCTCCCAGTTCTGTCACACCTTGAATGGTAATAACTGGAGTCCCAGCCCCTTTGATCTTCGCTCCCATTCCATTGAGAAAATCTTGAATATCAATAATTTCCGGCTCGCGAGCCGCGTTTCGAATGATCGTCTCACCCTTGGCCATCGTAGCGGCCATCATGATGTTTTCTGTAGCTCCGACGCTCGGGTAGCGGAAGGTGATATCAGCCCCATGCAAACGTGGTGCTCGGGCCACAAAGGTATCTCCTCTTACCTCAATTGTTGCCCCCATTTGCTCAAAACCTGCCAGGTGGATGTCTAGTGGTCTACTACCAATGTTACATCCTCCAGGTCTTGCTACTTCCACTCTCCCTAGTCTAGCTAAAAGCGGGCCCATTACCTGCACTGATGCCCGCATCGATTTCACCAGTGCTTCAGGGGTCTGTCCCTGCACCGACGACACATCTAGTTGTAAGTGTCCAGAAGCAAAGTGAACATGAACGCCTAGGGCACGGAGCACCCCTGCCATTGTTTCCACATCAGTAATGCTCGGCACATTCTTCAATTTGAAGGATCCCTGGCCCAACAGAGCTGCAACCATAAGCTTAAGAGCAGAGTTCTTTGCTCCATTAATGCTAACCCGACCACACAGAGTACGCCGACCTTCGACCAAAAACTTGCCCACTGTATCACCTCTACCCCTGAGTTTACCGTTCATCTTATGCGGTAAGGGGTAATGGGTGAAGAGTGTGGATCAGTCGCGACACTGCCTAGAAATATTAAGTAGAATGCCAACACCGGCCAAGCTGATCAGCAACGACGAGCCGCCATGACTGATAAAGGGTAGAGGAATGCCTGTGACAGGCAAAGAACCGGTAACCACACCAATGTTCAGTAGAGCCTGAAAGGCAAGCATGGAGGTAATTCCAATAGCCAATAGGGTTCCGTAGAGATCGGGCGCACGCATCGCAATACGAAGGCCGCGCCAAGCAATAACCAGATACAAAAGCAAGACGGTCACACCGCCCAAGAAACCCAACTCTTCACAGAGAATGGCAAAAATGAAGTCAGTATGGTGTTCGGGCAGATAAGAGAACTTCTGTTTACTCTTGCCCAGTCCAAGACCAAAGAGTCCTCCAGAGCCAATGGCCAAGAGAGATTGAATTACGTTCCAACCTGTGTCTGTTGGATCGCTCCAGGGATCGAGAAAAGCAAACAACCTTCTTACCCGGTATTCCTTCAGGGTGAGTAGGTAGACCATGACCGGCACAGCCGAGAGACCGACTACGGAGAGCTGACCAAGATGGACTCCCCCTGCAAACAAAACCACAACGACAGTGAAGATCAAAGCCACACCAGTACCAAAGTCAGGCTCGAGCATGATTAAGGCAAACTGGGCAGCTGTGATCAACAAGATCGGAAGTAGCCCAGAGAAGAACTTACGGGCCTTTTCCCGCTTGGTAGCAAGATAGACTGCGACATAGTTCACCATTACGAGTTTCGCGATTTCTGATGGTTGTAGGTTAAACCCTGCGATACGAATCCAACGGGTAGCCCCACCAGTACCGGAGCCGATAAAGAGTACTGCTACAAGCAATATGAAGGACACCACCAGACCAGGCAGGGCCAGAGGCTTGAAGATGTGGTAATCTACCTTCATAAGCACAAACATGAGCAACAAACCCATGACGGCCAAAATGCTCTGTCGCTGCACATAGTGGTATGGGTTTCCCGCATCTGCCAGACCCATGACAGACGAAGCGCTGAAAACCATGACTAAACCAAGACTCAATAGGATGATGACTGCAATAAAGGTCCAAAGATCCACCTTGCCGCCCTTGGAAAACATGCTCCTCGCCCCCTCTCTCATCTATATGCACTTAGAGTATGGCGTACAACCCTAGTACAGCAAATACGAGGGCGACCAACCAAAAGCGAGTCATTATCTTGCTCTCAGGCACACCTAGGAGCTCAAAATGGTGATGCAAGGGCGCCATCTTAAATAACCTCTTGCCCTTAGTCAACTTGAAATACAGGACCTGAAGAATAACCGATAGTGTCTCGATAACAAATAGTCCGCCTACAATCGGCAAGATCAAGGATGTCTTGCTCAAGACAGCACCTGTACCCAGGGCAGCCCCTAAAGCCAGTGAACCTGTATCACCCATAAACACTTGAGCTGGGGGCGCGTTAAACCAAGTAAAACCAAGGCAGGCTCCTGCCACCGCACCAAAGAACAGACTCAAGTCTGGATAACCGAGAAGAAAGCTGATCAGCCCCAGCGTAGCCGCACTCACGGCGGTGCTTCCCGCGGCTAGGCCATCGACACCATCAGTGATATTGACTGCATTGGCGGCCCCAACCAACACCAAGGTCGTAAAGGCAATGTAGACTAGGGGCGGCAATACGATCGCTTGCCCCAGGAAAGGAACGACTAAATCCGTTCCGACGCGGGCGGATGCATACAAGGCAACGAGAATTGCGACTCCGAACTGCCCTACCAACTTCTCTCTAGCACGCAGACCAAGAGAACGTCGAGCCACAACCTTGATAAAATCGTCCAAAAACCCGACGAGCCCAAAACCTATGGTAGCAAAGAGCATCATGATCGTACTATTGGTTAAGGGACGAAAGAAGATGACTGCCACAACGATGGTAACGACCATCAAAATGCCACCCATCGTTGGCGTCCCTGCTTTTCCAAGGTGTGATTTCGGACCATCATCACGAATCTGTTGACCTAGTTTCAAACGCCTCAGATAGGCAATGGTTCTAGGTCCCGCTAGTAAGGATAGGGCAAAAGCGCAAAAACCACTTAGGAGTGGCAAGAATGATGCTGGCACTATTCCTCTCCACCCTTCATGAGTTTTTCTACAATTCGCTCAAAGTGTAGGCCCCGAGAAGCTTTCACTAGAACCAAGTCTCCGCTCTCAAGTTGTAGTTCATCGGAGGAAAGGAACTCGTCAACGGATGAGTATACATCTCCACGCCCTGCACCTTCCCGCATTGTGGATGCAAACGCACCAATGAAGACCAAATCCTTAGCACATAGAGCGGCGTGACGCCCCACTTCAACATGGGCTTCTTCAGCCACATCCCCAAGTTCGAGCATGTCACCGAGGATGGCCACCCGTCGGCCAGAGCAATACATGTGACCAAGCGTATCTAGGGCCCCTTCCATTGAGGCTGGGCTCGCATTGTAACTGTCGTTGACAACAATTACCCCTTTGGGGCTACGCTGCACTTCAAGGCGCATGGCACTGGAGGCCAGCTCAGTCAGGGCCTCTGCACCCTTGGCCATGTCAACATCAAGCTGTAAGCCAACGGCTAGCGCTGCACTAGCATTCCAAACATTATGTACCCCCGGCACACCAAGACGCACTTGAACCTCCTTCTGTCCGTAGCGCAGAAGGAATGTAGGACGACCTTCCACATCTAGGCTGATTCCTCGCCCTACGACATCATTGGCAACATCAAGTCCATAATAGACTACTCGCCCTGCAAAGCTGCGAGCTTGACCGCGAACAGAAGGATCGTCGCCATTCAGGATAGCTACTCCCGTCTCATCCATCCCCTCGAGCAACTCTCCCTTGGCCTGGGCAATGTTCCCCATGCCTCCGAGAAGCTCCAAGTGAACAGGACCAATGTTTGTGATGACACCAAAGTCAGGTGGACAGATTTCGGTAAGTCGCCGAATTTCGCCCAGCCCTCGCATCCCCATCTCCACTACCAAGAGCTCGTGGTGCTCGTCTAAGCCCAAGACGGTTAAGGGAACCCCAATCTCGTTGTTGTAGTTACCTACGGTGGCATGGACCGAATACTTGGTCCGTAGCACTTGGGTAATCATATCCTTCGTAGAGGTCTTTCCATTGCTACCGGTAATGGCCACAACGGGCACGGGAAAGTCAGCCAAATACTCCTTCGCCAGTTCCTGCAATGCCAGGAGTGGATCACTAACCTGAACGACTCCGGGTTCTGCATAAGTCTCCTCTTTCACCAATGCAAAACCGCCCTTAGCCAGGACGTCCGGGACAAATTGGTGCCCGTCCACCTTAGTACCAGGCAGGGCGACAAAGAGGCTTCCCTCGACAGTCTCCCGACTATCAATTTGCACATTGGTGACAACACCTTCACCAATAGCTTTACCCCCCGTATACGCGGCGATTTGTTGTAGTGTTAATGGACGCACTAGTCCTTCAGCTCCTTAATGGTCCTCCTGACCTCTTCCCTATCATCAAAGTGTATTCGTCCCCAAGCAAATTCTTGATAGGTCTCATGGCCCTTTCCTGCCACAATCACAAGATCGTCAGGGGTTGCCATTTTGATCGCTTCTTCAATTGCTGTCCGTCGATCGACGACAATCGAATAATCTACCTGAGGTTTTGTGGAAAGAAGACCCTTCTCGATACTTGAGCAAATCACTCCTGGATCCTCTGAGCGAGGATTATCGGACGTAATGATCACCACATCCGCTAATTTAGCGGCTACTGCACCCATGAGGGGTCGCTTACTGGTATCTCGATCTCCCCCTGCACCAAACACAACGATTACTCGTCCCTTCGGCGTCAGCTTCCTAGCTGAGTTTAGCACATTCTCCAATCCATGGGGCGTATGGGCGTAGTCGACTACAACGCTAAGGTCATGAGCGTTATCGATCCGTTCGAATCGGCCCGGGACACCTGACGCTAACTGTAGGCCTGTTTGGACGTCTGATAATGAGATGCCCTGACTCAAACACAGTCCCGCTGCTCCTAGTGAATTGTAAACATTGAAGTAACCTGCCAGTTTGAGATAGATGGGGATTTGCCCAGCTTCACTCTTCAGTATATAAGAAATGCCCCCATTTTCCAACTGAATCTTCTCGGCGCGAAAATCCGCCTCTTCTTCCACTCCATATGTGGAGAACGTTGCAGAAGGCAAAGTTAAGAGTCTCCTCCCCCACTCATCATCCACATTGATGATGGCCGGTCCATCCAGTTCGGTAAACAGCTTCGCCTTAGCCGAGAAGTACTCATCCATCGTTGTGTGAAAGTCGAGATGATCTTGGGAGAGATTGGTAAACAAAGCCCCAGCAAAGGTTGTCCCCATTGTACGATACAAGTCGAGTGCATGAGAAGAGACCTCCATGACCACATAGTCCATCCCTTTGTCTACCATCTCAGAGAAAAGTCTCTGAAGATCCAAGGATTCAGGCGTGGTCCGTCCTGACTCCACAACGAGGTCACCAATGACAGTCTCAATGGTTCCAATGAGCCCTACTTTGTGTCCTGCCTGCTCCAGGATAGACTTAACCAAATACGTGCTGGTAGTCTTACCGTTCGTTCCAGTGACTCCTAAGACACGTATTTTTTGCGCAGGATGATCATAGAAATTCGCCCCGACCAAACCCAAAGCAAGCCGTGTATTCGGAACAACAATCTGTGTTAGGTCCAAATCATCAATAACCTGTTCCACCAGGACTGCTATAGCCCCTTTGTGGGCCACTTCATGCACAAAATCGTGTCCGTCTACCCGCAAACCGGATATCGCTACAAAAAGATCTCCTGGCTTGATTGTCCTAGAATCATAGCTGACACCATGAATCTCTAGATCTTCTGATCCTCGGATGCTGTACTCCAGTCCTTCCAAAACCTTGCCTAGGTGCAATTTGCGTACCTCCTCCATAGCCCTTACAGCTCAAAGATCACTTCCACCGCTGAGCCCTTTGTAACAAACGTTCCTGCTTCAGGCGACTGTTTGACAGCTACGCCACTACCTTTCACACTAATTCGAAGGCCAAGATCAGATAGACTCATTGATGCGTCACGCATACTCAACCCAATAATATTAGGAACGGTTACATCCTCACCGTCGTCCTGCTCATAAAAAAAGAGATGGACCGTTGTTTGCGCCGGAACTCGCGCACCGGGTCTTGGTGTTTGGGCCGTCACTAGGGGTCCGTCTCCTTCTATGGTCCAAGGGAAACTCTCTTGCGCCAAACGCGCCGTAGCTTCTTCTCTTGTGAAATTGGATAGGTTCGGCACTAGTCTGAACGATGAACGCTGTTGCCCTTCGAGACGTCTCTTTACACCGAGATATTCCAGACTCTCCTCCATAATTTCCTTAAAAACCGGGGCAGCCAAGACGCCACCATAGGCAGACTCTACCTTGGGGTTATACAGCACAACCAAGATGGCCAAGACAGGTTCGTCAACAGGTGCAAATCCCACAAAGGATGCGATACGCCCTGCTCCGTACACTCCTCCCTCGGGAACCTCTGCGGTGCCAGTTTTACCAGCAACATAATACCCTGCAACCTCCGCTCGGTTGCCGTTGCCGTTCACCACAACAGATCGGAGCAACTCGCTCACATCAATTGCAGTCTCGTTTTTCACCGGGTAACCAAGAATCTCTGGCTCAAATTTCTGGACCAAGCGGCCCTGAGCGTCTCGAATCTCCTTCACAAAGCGGGGCTTCATCAATGTTCCTCCATTGGCGATGGAACTAAGGGAGTTTAGGAGCTGCAAGGGAGTTACCGCAATCCCTTGACCGAACCCACTATTCGCCCATTGGAGGAGCTGTCCGCTTGCCCTAGGCGTTGCCACCATACCACTGATTTCGCCAGGAAAATCGACTCCTGATCGGCTACCAAAACCAAAGGATTGGATATAAGGATGAAAGCGCTCTGGTCCCATCTCTACAGATAACTTGGCAAAGGTAATGTTATCCGAACGCTCCATGGCTTCCAGGAATGAAATGTTCCCAAAAACACGACCATCGGAGTTGCGAACGCGTCCACCACCAACTTCCCAGAATTGACCACTATCAAAGGTTCTATCATTATGAGTTAAACCCAAATCAAGGCTGGCAGCAGCAGTGACGAACTTGAAGGTTGAACCAGGTTCGTACTGATCGGTAATTGCCACATTACGGCGACGCCCTGCTGAAACATCTTGATAATAGTTCGGGTCGAAGGTTGGATAAATGGCGTTAGCCAAAATCTCGCCAGAAAAAGGATCCATGACCAGAACCAAGCCTCGATCACTGTTACTTGAGGATACTGCCTCTTCAAGATGGGTTTCGGCAATGTATTGGATGACACTGTCAATGGTCAACACCACATCTAGCCCAGCCACTGGTGGCACAAACTCGCTGTCGCCACCGGGAATGCTGCGCTGCGTAGCGTCTTGCTCTATAGCTTGCCGGCCCGGAATGCCTCGCAGTACTTCATCGTAGTAGTATTCTATACCTTCCAGACCCTGATTATCAGAACCTGCAATACCCACTACATGCGCGGCCAAAGAGCCTTGGGGATAATAACGCTGCGGACGCTTTGTCACTCGAATACCAGGTAACCCTAATTTGCGAATGGCCTCAGCGGTTTCAACGCTTAAACCCCTAGCCAACCACACACTCGTTGCGGACTCGCTACCGAGAATGCGGGTTAGGTCACTCTCGCCCATCGGCAAAAAAGGAGCTAATTGACGTGCTGTCCCCTCCACATCCCGGACACTCCTGGGGAGGGCGTACACTGCATCGGCTCCTACACTTATAGCTAATGTATTGTAATTGCGATCTAGAATATTGCCCCGCTGGGCATCAATGGTTTGCGGCCTCATGCGCTGGGCGATGGCTCGTTCAGACAGCTCATCGCCCTGGGAAATCTGCAGATATCCCAGACGCCCAATGAGTCCAAAGAAAGCCAGTAACCAGAAGAAGAAAACGAATATGGTACGCCGAATGCGGGACCGCTTAGCGTTGTAACGTGCCAGCTTCTACTCCTCCTATCGGTAAAACCCTATTCACCCAAGAGAGCAATGTAGCCAAGACGCCTTCGCCCTCCCCAGACTGGTACTCAACCCACCGAGACTCAACTCCATCCGAGGTATTTAGCGGTAGATTGAGAACTAAAGTTGACGTATTGACAGGGTCTACCATGCCCAGCTCCGTACGGGCAATTTGCTCAACTTGCTTTAGAGACCTCTGGGACTCCAAACTGAGCATGATGTGATCATTTCGCTGTTGCATGGTATTTACCTGCTCCTGCAACTGGACTAATTCCATGCTAAGGTAATAGGATGTAACCTGCAGTTGTAGGTACAAGATGCCTACCACCACACAACAAGCAGCTACCAGACAGATTTTCACCGTAACAGGTATCCGGTTTCGTTTGACGGACCTGCGTTGCCGTGGAGCAGGTGTCTCTTCGGTATAATATGAGTACTGTTCGAGTTTTCGAGCGGCAGTCATGGTGTCTCCTCCCTTACAACTTCTCCACAACCCTTAGTTTGGCACTTCGGGAGCGGGGATTTGACTCAAGTTCTCTTGCAGATGCCTCAATGGGCTTGCGATTCACAAGACGGACAACAGGTTCGTTCTCGCAGACACAAACTGGTAAGTTAGGTGGACAGGTACAGTTTCCTAATAAACTTTGAAAATACTCTTTCACAATACGGTCTTCAAGAGAATGAAAAGTAATGACGGCCAAACGGCCCTTGGGCTTAAGCACTCCTACCGCCTGTTCTAGTGCAAGCTTTAAAGCACCCAACTCATCGTTAACGGCGATACGAAGTGCTTGGAACGTCCGTCGAGCAGGATGCGGTCCCGTGGCTCGCGCCCCTGCAGGAATGGCCTTCTTAATCACTCTGACTAAATCTGCTGTAGTATCAATGGTATCTTTCGCGCGTTCTGCCACAATGAACTCAGCAATTCGAAGTGCCCAACGTTCCTCGCCGTACTCCGAAATAATCCTCGTTAGCTCTTTTTGATCATATGTATTTACGATAAACCAGGCATCAAGGGAAGATTCTTGATCCATACGCATGTCGAGCCTTGCCTCTTGATGATAGCTAAAACCTCTCTCACCATCGTCAAGCTGGGGAGACGAGACCCCAATATCCATCAAGATCCCTGCCACTTCCGTAATATCGAGGCGTTGTAGAATGGAACGCAGATTGCGGAAGTTGTCCCTAACTAGGGTCACCTGGGATGCATAGGCCGTTAATCGATACTTTGCCCTGTCCAGGGCCTCATGGTCTTGATCGATGCCAATGAGTCGGATGTTTGGTTCTGTAGCTAACATGGCGAGGCTATGACCTGCTACTCCGAGAGTGCAGTCGACGTAGGTCTCTCCCGCTTTGAGGTTCAAGGCCTCAATTGTCTCTTTGGGGAGAACCGGTTCGTGGGAAAAATGCATTGCTATCACCCCTAGCTCAGATTCCCAAATCTACTATGTTCTCAGCAATCTCTTCAAAGGATTCCTCCGCTACATTGACGTAGTCTTCCCATCGCTCCTTACTCCATATTTCAACTCGACTGGAAACGCCAATGACCACGACATCCTTGTCTATCGCTGCAAAGTCACGCAAGTTCTGCGGAAGAATAATTCGGCCTTGTTTATCCATTTCACATTCGGTCGCTCCCGAAAAGAGAAAGCGAACAAACTGGCGAGCGTCATGTTTCGTGAGGGGCAGAGTTTTGAGTTTTGCTTCTAGAATGCCCCACTCTTCCTGGGGAAATAAGAACAGACAGTTGTCGAGTCCTCTTGTTAGAACGGCGCCCGCACCTAGTTCTTGTCGGAATTTGGCAGGAATGATCAAACGTCCCTTGGCGTCCAGCCCATGTTGGTACTCGCCCATAAACATTCCTACCACCTCACCTTTCCTAAAGAGTCCCCCACTTCCCTCCACTTACCACCACTTTACTGTCATATTCGGCCAGAATTCCTCAACTCCTGCTAGAATTTCAAAAAATATGCATAAAAAAACCCGGATACTCGCAAGTATCCAGGCGAAAATTCTTCCTGAGTGAACCGGTAAGCCGAGTTCTGTCGTGGATGATCATCTATCTAGGACTTTAGTTACCTAAAGTCTCAAGCGGTCAACCCGGAAGTATAACGAAGCGGGCTACCTCTTCTTCCCTATTTGACCTTGCTCCGAATGGGGTTTACCTAGCCGATTAGTCACCTAATCGCTGGTGAGCTCTTACCTCACCTTTTCAGCCTTACCTCTGTGATTGCAGAGCAATCGACAAAGGCGGTTTGTTTCTGTGGCACTAGCCTTAGAGTTACCTCCACTGGGCGTTACCCAGCATTCTGCCCTAAGGAGCTCGGACTTTCCTCAAAGGATTTCTCCTTCGCGATCATCTAGTTCACTCAGTGTTCTAAGTATAGCATATTCTTACATCGTTTGAAAGGAAAACGGGTTGCCAGTATTATCCCGGAGGCCTAATAGATGGCTTGCCTCACTCACTAGCAAAGGGACTAGCACCATGATCCTCCAGAATCCGAATACGATCGCCCCAGCGTTCTGCAAGGTATCTACCAAGTTCTTTGACAACGATTTGCTCTGTTGCGAAGTGCCCAGCATCCAACACTGCCAAACCTAGACTTCTGGCATCCATTGCATCATGGTAGGATACATCACCGGTCACCAACACATCAGCGCCGCTCTCCCTTGCCTTCTGAACAAAGTCACCCCCTGAGCCCCCCAGCACGGCAACAGTTGTTATCTCTTGTTCCGGATCTCCAACCAGGCGCACAGAGCAGTTCCACAGGTCTTCTATCTGCTGCGCGAAGGTTCTCAGTTTAACCGGGGCGACTGTACCGATGCGTCCGAGTCCAACTGTTCCATTATCGACAGGAGCCAATACTCTCTGTTCACGTAATCCCAGGTCCCTTGCCAGCCACTGATTCAATCCCTGTTCTGCTTGATCAAGATTCGTGTGAGCAACATAAACCGCAAGATCATGCTTTAAGATAGCCGTCAATAAGCTACCTTCGGGTGTATCGGTCCGAATGTGGGGCAGGGGTTTAAAGATCACGGGATGATGAGCAATGATGAGGTCGGCACCTCCTGCAATTGCCTTTTGAACACTCTCTATGGTCACAGACAAGGTTAGAAGAACTCCGGACACCTCTTGATCGGGATCGCCGATCTGAAGCCCCACATTGTCCCACTCGAATGCGAGTTCTAGAGGAGCCAGCTCTTCCATAATCCGACAGACATCTCTAACTTGGTATTTCAAATCAGCAACCTCCTATGTAAAGCCATGAGTGGATAGTTCTTCGAAGGTTGTTTCCTTCCTGCAAGGGAAGTTTCAAAGGAGATCGCAGTTAACTGTCGAATGAGTCATGGACAGAGCGATTCCTAACTGTGTAGCCAGTTGGGTGCCTCTGGAAAACCTAGCATTCATGCGAATACATTCAGATTTTTCTACCTAGGAGGCATTATGAAACGCAGCGACGGAGTATTACTGAAATCATTGGATCCGTTTGTGAAGATTATTCCTTACATAATGGAGAAACGTAGTGACGCCCAGAACTTTTCCAAGCATGTCTTCTGTGTCGATCCCATCGACGAGTATTTAGCAGAGAAAAGGAAGCAAGGATATAAGTTCAGTTATCTACATTTTTTTATTGCCGCCTACGTGAGGTTAGTTCACGAGAGACCACAATTGAATCGATTCATCATGAATAGCAGAATATACCAGCGGAACAATATTTGTGTCTCCATGGCCATTAAGCATTCGCTCCGGAGTGAGGACGAAGAAACAACCGTGAAGTTTGAGTTTACGGGCAAGGAGAACATTTTTGAAGTAGCGGAGATCATCGATCGGGTAATTGCTGAGGCCAGAGCCCAGAAAGATAACTCTGATACAGATAAGCTCATCGACATGCTGATGTCGATGCCTGGCATTGTCAAGAAGCTCTTGATTAAGATCATCAAGGGCCTCGATCAAGTCAACCTCTTGCCCAAGAGCGTCATCAAGGTCAGCCCTTTTCATACTACATTGTTTTTTACCTATCTAAAGTCAATCAACACAAATTACATCTATCACCATCTGTACGATTTTGGCACAACTGGACTGTTTGTCGCCTTAGGAAAGACTGTCAAATTGCCAATGGTTGTTGACGATCAGGTTGTCGTGAAGAAGTGCTGCCAGATCGGGTATACCATGGACGAACGTATTTGCGATGGTCTCTATTTTGCCAAGACCTTCAAACTCTTGGAAAGGTACATTGAGAAACCTCACCTACTGGAGACGGGACCTGAGGAATAGATAAGCTAAGACCGAGATGACCCTGGGAATACCCAGGGTCATCTTTATTGCCTCTTGGAGGCGATCAAGTTCTGATATCGCTCCAGGGCAGCGGTAATTATGTCTTCCCATGGCTTGGGGATTGTCTGTTGAGCTAGCCTACCCATCTCCTTCATCTGATCTGGGTGGTCTAATGCCCAGGCAATCCTTGCTGCCATCTCTGGCGTCGAGTCTTCTGCTAGTAGCCCGTTTACACCATCTTCTACGACCTCTGCTGCACTCGAGCCCTTGGCGAGAAGGGACGGTGTACCCACGGCCGCCGCCTCCCGTACTACCATGGGTGCATTATCGTAGAGCGAGGGAAAGACAAACAAGTCTGCCCGGGCGTACAGGCCAGACAAGATGCGAGAATCACTGATGTGTCCAGCAAAGATCACGATTTCTTCAAGTCCTAGGGACCGGGTCAGTTCACGGATCTCCTGTTCCGAGGGCCCCTGCCCCGCCATAACGAGTCTTAGATCGCAGCCCTGTCCGACGAGAAGAGCCACAGATTCCAAGACACGTCGGATGTTCTTCTTCCAGTTCATCTGACCGACAAAAAGCAAGACGGGCTCTGTCTGGAGAGAAAAGCGTTCCTCCACCATGGTTACAGCTTCCCAGTCCACCTCTCGCGGGTCGGTTCCGTTCTCCATAACCTCAATGGGACCTTCAAAACCATAACCACGCAAGACGTCAGCAGTCGACGCACTAACGGCCCAGACTTCGTCACATCTTGAGAAGAAGTTTAGGACATACTTAAGACCAACTTCACAGAGTGTCTTACTTTGGGTAATCTGCCAAAAGTCATCATAGTACTTAGAATGGAACGTTGCTACTAAGGGTATACCACGACGATGAGCAAATCTATATGCTTCCCTGCCGGCTACGAAGGGACTATGGGCATGGACAATGTCCAAATCCAACTTGGACAAGCGTTGCCGATACGAGAAGTCCAAGGCCGGAATGCCCGCACGATATTGACGAACCTTCGGAAGTGTGAAGGCGCGATAGGAAATAACTTCGTATTTCTGGTCCGCACTTGGATACATCTGTTCCGGGGTGACCACATAGCATGCTTCACAACGTTCGCCCATTCCTTGAGCATAGTGACTTACCACACGACCAACTCCATCAACGATGGGAAGAAAGGTATCCGTGAACTGACCAACTTTCACTGCCAATCAACTCCTGTGTAATATTCGATTGCCATCTTCTTGGTCGTCAGCCCCGCCTCTCTCGCGGGGTTTCTACACCCTTTAATCTTACATTATACCAGATATTGTGCCCCAGTTCTAGCAAATCCACCTTCACCACAAGTAACGGCCAGGACAATCTGTCCTGGCGTCGCTACGGTAAATTTACCCCAGTGGTGGTAAAGTGGTGGTAGATGTACCTTAAAGTTTCTCAAGAAAACAAAAGAGCCTCTAATGGGCTCTCAATAAGTGTCTTAGATGGTGGACCCCCAGGGATTTGAACCCTGGACCAACGGATTATGAGTCCGCTGCTCTAACCGCTGAGCTAGGGGTCCCCAGT
>JAAZLY010000071.1 GCA_012799115.1 Bacillota bacterium | reverse complement strand
CTGCTGAATGTATTGACGTTATTAACTTATTAGATATTTCCTGGGAAAATCCTCCTTTTGTGAGAATTTATCCAACTTTCACCCGGAAAATCTTTGCTGCAGTACCATCACTGTTTAGAGTTATCACAACACCGGTCAGGGCGGTGGGCCCTTTAGCCACCGTAAATCGACTAGGAAGCTGGGTTAAGAACTTGCGAATCACGGCCTCAGAATCTACACCCAATATTCCGTCTATGGGACCACACATGCCTAGATCGGTGATGTACGCGGTTCCCCCCGGCAACACTTGTTCATCGGCCGTAGCCACATGGGTATGTGTGCCCACCAGCGCACTGATTCGACCGTCTAGATAGCGGGCTAAGGCAATCTTCTCACTGGTGGCCTCGGCGTGAAAATCGACAATAACATGAGTGACATCATCAGGCAAGACAGACAAGATGGCGTCGGCAGTCCGAAAGGGGCAATCGTAATCACCCATAAATGTGCGTCCGATCAGACTTAGGACAGCGACCACAGCTGTAGTGGTCCGGTGAATGTACACAGCAGATCCGGGTACCTCAGGCGGGTAGTTTGCCGGTCTGAGAATTCGCGGCTCCTCTTCAATATATGTATACATCTCCTTTTGGTCCCATATGTGGTTACCACTTGTGAGAACATGAATGCCCATAGCAAAGAGCTCCTCGGCCACCTTCTTCGTTAGGCCGAAACCGCCCGCTGCGTTCTCTCCATTAGCCACGACCAGTTCGGGCTGATGGACTTCTAGCAGGTTGGGGAGGTGTTCCTTTACAATGTTTCTACCAGGTCTACCAAAGATATCTCCTAAAATTAAGACATTCACGACTCGCTCACCCCAGTGGGCACACTAAACACCAACACACGTCCATTCTCGCGAAAGCCTGTTAGACGCTGTGGTGTGCGCCAGTTAGTAGACATTAACAAGGACTCAATGAACAGGTTTTGCTCGAACTCGTCCTCTTCAGCCATCGGCGGTCCGTCTTGAACGAGCGCATGTCCATAATAGTCACTCACAAGCTCAACGATCAATCTCAACTCGCTCAAGGAAAGACTGGCCAGATCCCTGATCACTTCAAGCGAAGTCAACGCCCCAGTATCCGTTTTCTTAAGTGAGGCCAGTGAGACCTCCTCCTGTCTCAGATTATGAAAGACAGCCAGATGAGTTTCAAAGCGCGAGACAAATACAGGAAAATCTTGTTCAGTTTCCCTAAGTAAGAAAGTCAAGCGGAGCGCCTTCGTCTCCGGATCATAGTGGATGGTGCCAATTTGCGGAAATCGTACCAAGACTGCAACAAATAGGTCGACTTGACTGCCTTCTCGTTCCATCAATACCCCTCCCCTGAGCTCATTTAAAGGTAAAACCAGGCATAAGCCTGGTTTTATTTTGCGTATTCCACAGCACGGGTCTCTCGAATAACGGTCACTTTGATCTGACCGGGATATTCAAGCTCCGATTCAATGCGCTTCACAATATCACGGCTCAACTGCACCGCAGTGGCGTCATTGACCTTCTCGGGTTTAACCATAATCCGCACCTCGCGGCCTGCTTGGATAGCATAGGATTTTTCTACGCCCTCAAAGGACGACGAAATTTCCTCCAATTTCTGCAGACGCTTGATGTAGCTTTCTAGTGTCTCCCGCCGTGCTCCAGGTCGAGCTGCCGATATGGAGTCTGCAGCTGTGACTAATACTGCTTCCACACTCTCAGCCTCATAGTCTCCATGATGGCATGCCATAGCATGGATAACATCGCTATTCTCTTTGTATCTGCGCAGAAGATCAATCCCAATTTCGATATGGGTCCCTTCCACTTCATGGTCAACGGCTTTACCAATATCATGGAGCAAACCTGCCCGGCGTGCCAAACGAGCGTCTACGCCCAGTTCTGCAGCCATG
>JAAZLY010000070.1 GCA_012799115.1 Bacillota bacterium | reverse complement strand
TTTTGTGGAAGAGGGATTCAAGCAGATTTACTTGCAGGAGCGGGGAACCCTCCCGCCAAGATAGCCATAGGACGTGAAAGAAAAACAACCTCCCGCAAGTGCGAGAGGTTGGATGAGATTAGGTTAGACCTAACTATGCTTTTTGATCAGCTCTACAAAGGCATCGACTACAGATTGGAGGAACTTAAGGGTTCCTTCATTCTTCATTTTACCATCTTCATCAAACAACTCAAAGGAGTTGGCTAAGTACGCTTCTGGTTGCTGTAGAACTGGCATGTTCAAGAAAACCAGGGGTTGACGCAGGTGATGGTTTGCCCCAAATCCACTCAAGGTTGAGGGAGATTGGCTCACGATTGCTGCTGGCTTTCCGTCCCAGATGCTCTGGCCATAGGGGCGAGAACCCACATCTAGTGCGTTCTTTAAAGCTCCTGGTATGGAGCGGTTGTATTCTGGTGTGACAAAGAGGACAGCGTCTACGCCCTTCATTTTGCTGCGAAATGCGGTGTATTCTGGGGGAACATTACTCCCGTTGTCCAGGTCTTCGTTATATAATGGTAGATCTCCAATTTCCACTACTTCCGTTTGGTATCCTGCAGGGAATAAGCCCCTCATTGTAGCTGCAATTTTCTTCGATACGGAGTCTCTGCGGAGGCTACCAACGATGATTCCGATTTTTGCCATAGGATTCATCCTTTCTCTGTACTTACTCTAATACTCTTCTCGTAACTCAACTGTATCATACATTTCCATATTTTGTATTACATATGTCTTAATATTAGTAGAGATTATCGTTAAGGGTTCCCCATATACTAGGTGCAACATGGAAGGGAATCTGCTGATTCCTGGAGAAGAATGACCCACGAGCAAAGGAGAGGATATGATGAGTACGATAACTGCTTTACTGACCAGTTATGTTGGTCGAGTTGCCATGGCTATTCTCATTTGGTTTGTCGGTAACAAGTTGATCAAGTTGCTTTCAGACGCCCTTGATCGCCGGATGGAAAAGGTTCATGTTGAGGCCTCGCTCCATACTTTTTTGACGCCTTTGGTGAACATCAGCCTCAAGGTCTTGTTAGTCTTGACGGTTGCTGCTACGGTCGGAATTGAGATCACGACCTTTGCCGCCATCCTCGGTGCTGCAAGCTTGGCCATCGGCCTCGCCTTCCAAGGTAGTTTAGCGAACTTCGCCGGTGGTGTTCTAATTCTAGTTATGAAGCCCTTTAAGGTGGGGGACTTTATCGAAGCGGTGGGCTATTCTGGTACGGTGCTGGAGATTCAGGTGTTCCATACTATCTTACGGACGCCCGATAACCAGAAGGTAATCATTCCTAACGCTGATTTGTCGAACTCGAGCGGAATCAACTATTCGGCTTTTGACACAAGACGGGCGAATTTGCAGATTGGCGTCTCATTTAAGTCGGATATCAAGCGGGCCAAGGAAGTACTCCGTAAAGTGGCCGATGACAATCCCCTAGTTCTCCAGGATCCAGAGCCTGTTGTCGTGGTGGGCGCGCATGGTGATCATGGCTACATCGTCTATGTAAGGCTTTGGGCTAAGAACAGCGATTATTGGACGATGCGTTTTCAGTATCTTGAAGATGTGGTGGCGGCCTTTGATGAGGCCGGAATCGAAATTCCCTATCAACAATTGGACGTACATGTTACTTCGCAGAACTAAGACCAAACCCCAGCTCAGCTGGGGTTTTTTGTGCGCAGTTTAGCATTTAGCTTTGTGTAGATATGTTCTCGGAACCATGGTTCCGAAGATGCCTGGACTGCATCATCCAGGCTGAACCAGGCAACTCCGCTGTTCTCATCGGCTTTGACGACCAGCGGATCCTCTTCCCTTGCTTCCAAGAGGTAGGTCAAATTAAGGTGAAGATGGGAAGAGACGTAGGTATTATGTTTCCAGTGGCCATCTACCGTAAGAACTTCGAGGGAGAAGATGTCCTCCATGACAAAGCGGACGTTTGTGAGGCCGCTTTCTTCTTGCGCTTCCTGGAGGGCCACCGCGAGCAGGTCTTCATTGCCATCAGCATGTCCTCCCATCCAGGACCATGAATCATAGATGTTGTGATAGACCATTAGGGCCTTGGTCCGTTCGGGGTTTACAACCCAAGCAGAGGCGGTCATATGGGCATCTTTCTTGTCGCGATAGAACACGTCCTTGCCCCTTTTTAAGCTCTCTAGGATCATGATCTGATCCATCATTTCCTGCTCATTGAAGGGCCGATAGTCCCTAATTTGTCTCATCAGTTCCATACAACCCCTGCCTTCTCCATCAAACTCTGGCGCCTCGAGCCTCCGGTACGCCTTCTTTATATCTTATCACTGGCAAGGCATTGTTGACAATTCAAACTGATAGGCGTATGATGCATTTAAGCTATTGTGAATTGACGCACAAATCGAGGAGGTATTGTATGAATCGAATCAAAGTTGTCGCTTTCTCACTTGTGGTGACGTTGCTGTTGGCAAGCTCATTTGTCGTGGCGAGCCCAGTTGATCCCCATTCGCCTTTGATTCCCCTACAAATGCGTATTCTAGAGAACGGTATGCGGGTGATCGTGAAGGAGATTCCCTCGTATCCTATTGCCACGGTGAATGTCTGGGTTGATACCGGAGCGGTGGACGATCCTCCCGGTCTTTCGGGCTTGGCCCACTTTTTTGAACATTTGACCTTCAAGGGAACCCAGACCCGTCCGAGGGGGCAGATCGCCTATGAGGTAGAGTCTTTGGGCGGTTACCTGAATGCTATGACGAGTCTGGATTATACCTCGTATTTCATTGTTGTTCCTTCGGAGAACGTGGAAAAAGCGATGGAGATTCAAGCGGATGCTCTCCTTCATTCCCTCTATGAGCAATCTGAAATTGACATGGAGCGAACTGTAATCCACGAAGAGATCCGTTTGCGGGTTGATTCGCCCCAGACCCACCTGTTTGATATGGCCATTGAGCATCTATTCGCGGGAACCGTCTATGCCAAGAATGTGATCGGTTCGGTGGAGGAACTAGCCAATGTTCACCGGGCAGAGGTCGTCGATTTCTACAACGAACACTATGTGCCAAACAATATGGTGCTTGTTGTGACGGGGAATGTGGATGCGGAGGCTATCTTCAACCAAGCCGAGGAACTTTATGGCGAAATGATCCCTAAGCCCCTTGGCCTGACAGAACATATTGTCATTCCTAGACTCGATACAGTCGTCTACTTAAAGGAGGAACGCCCCTTACAGCAAAGTTATGTCTTTTTGGGTCATCCTGCACCAGGAACGAATACTCATGAAGCTGCAGCTCTAACCATGGCAGGTGTTATCTTGGGTGGTGGACGCTCGTCTAGATTATACAAGAGGCTTGTGGAAGAAGAGCAGATTGTCACAAGTGTCTCGGCGAGTTATAGCGGGTTTTCTGCGATTGGCATCTTTGGGATCCTGGCAGAACTTGATCCGAGTCAAATGGATCGGTTTGTAGAAATTGTAAGGGAAGAGCTGACGCGGTTACAGAGCGAACCTGTGAGCGAGGCTGAACTGCTTCGAGCTCAGGCCATGGCCCGAAGCAGTCTTGCCTTTTCTACCGAATCCAGTACGAATGTTGCGATGTATCTTGGGCAGATGGAGATCTATGGTGGTGTGATGGGGGCAGTGAACCGTGGTGCGCTTCTAGAGCAGATCACAGCTGATGATATTCAAAACGTTGCCCAGCGCTTTTTGCATCCAGAGAGCTATATCCATAGTGAAATCTCACCGGTGGGGAGGTAGCTGAAATGAAAATGAAATCTTGTTTGTTTGTCGTTACCCTACTTATCTTGGTCTTCGCTTTCGGTTCTGTAGTGTCTGCGAATTTTAGTTATACTGCGGATGTCGAAAAGATTGTTTTGGATAACGGGCTCACAATACTCCTTAAGGAGAACCCCGCCTTTGATATTATTGCGGTCGGTCTCTTAACTGGTGTTGGATCTGTCCATGATCCAGAAGGGCTCGAGGGACTCACCTATTTGACGCAGCGGAACCTACTCTCCGGTACAGAGAACCGCAGTGCAGCAGAAATTGTAATCGAACTGGAATCCCTAGGGGCCCAGCTTCAGACAGCAGCATCATACGACTATTCTGCACTGATGCTGCAGTCAACTCCAGCTTCGTTCGGGGCCAGCTTTGATGTGTTCATGGACTTGCTCAATCACTCCATTTTCCCCGAACAGGATTTCGAAAGGGAGCGCTATTTGAGTCAAGCTCTTCTGGCAAGTCTCACCGATGATCCGATGAATGCTATCGTCTTGGGATACCTAGAGCTCTTCTATGGCGAACATCCCTATAAACTGTCGCCCTATGGATCCTCTCTTGGATTATCCACCATTACCAGGCAAGATGT
>JAAZLY010000069.1 GCA_012799115.1 Bacillota bacterium | reverse complement strand
CCAGCCATATCCACTGCAGTTCCGGCCAAACCCAGACCAATCACGATGATTACTGATCCGATGACAACAGGTGGTAGGACCCGATCAACCCAGTTCGTTCCCAGCTTGGCAATGAGCATAGCGACCACAACATAGACTAAACCAACAGCAACCCCGCCGCCTAGGGCATAAGGCAGCCCATATTGTGCGCTTGCAGCAATGATAGGAGCAATGAATGCAAAGGAGGACCCTAGATACGCAGGGACCTGACCCTTAGTCAGAAATTGAAAGATGAGTGTACCAGTACCTGATGTAAATAGAGCAACTGCTGGATCTAAACCAGTTAGAAGTGGAACCAAGACTGTTGCACCAAACATGGCAAACAGATGTTGGAAACCAAGGGCCAGATTTTGTCCTACGCCTAATTGTCTTTCATTCTCGATTTGTAGATTCATAATGTTCCTCCTTTTAAGTCTCACTGGACTCGATTAAAGGTCCTGATGTTCTAAAATAAGAACTCGTTCATCGTGATCTGTTTCTTCTAATCGTACTGCCACAACCTCTTTCGTCGAAGTCGGCAGGTTCTTCCCAACATAATCAGCCCGAATGGGAAGTTCACGATGGCCTCGATCGACTAATACAGCTAACTGAATTCTTGCGGGTCGTCCGAGATCCATAATCGCATCAAGGGCCGCCCTCGCGGTTCTTCCAGTAAAGAGCACATCGTCCACAAGAACTACAACCTTCCCGGTGACATCAACAGGCATAGAGGTTTGGTTCAATACAGGTTGTTCCGCCACCGACGTCAGATCATCGCGATAGAGCGAAATGTCTAGTATTCCCACTGGAACCCTAACGCCATCGATTTGTTGAATCATAGCTGCCAAGCGATTGGCAAGAGGAACTCCCCTAGTGCGGATTCCGGCCAACACCAAACCCTCAGTACCCCTATTGCTCTCCACAATCTCATGGCTGATTCTCGTCAAAGCCCGCCTGATCTGTGTGCTGTCCAAAATCTGTGCCTTTTCCTTAAGTATTCTCCTTCCCCCCTTTCATAAAAAAAGCTTCTTGCACAAAGTACGCGGCAAGAAGCATCAAACTCCGTTCCTTGCCAGCCTCTCTGTGCTGACCTTAAAGGACCATCTATTAGGACAAGCGTACACCATAAGCGAAGGCTTGTCAATGGATCTGTCGTGCCTTTTCTACAGTCTGTATAAACGCGTCATCTGGAGCGGATGAAAACTCGAGTTGTCGACCATCAGGATGCGTAAAAGCTAGGTAGGTAGCATGAAGCATCTGTGTCTTGGCACCAAGATTATTGTGCCTAAAGCCGTAAACCCCATCTCCCACGAGGGGGTGATGAATGCTGGCAAAATGCACGCGAATCTGATGTGTACGACCCGTTAGTAAACGGCACCTCACAAGGGTATGCCTCGAAAAACGCTCCTTCACCCCAAAAAACGTCACGGCTTCGCGTCCTGTCGGCACCACAGCCATTTTCTTGCGATCTTTGGGGTGCCGACCTATGGGTTGATCGATACATCCCTCTTCTTCTGCTAGCACACCTTGGACAAGAGCAAGGTAATGGCGATGGACGAGGCGAGCCTGAAGTTGCTCCGTGAGGTACGCGTAAGCTTCGTTCGTTTTCGCAACGACCAGTAACCCGCTGGTATCTTTGTCCAGTCTGTGGACTATACCTGGGCGATCATCTCCGGAACCATCTGCGAGTTCATCCACCTGAGCGAGGAGGGCATGGACTAGCGTACCTTCATAGTTACCTGCGCCGGGATGAACCACTAAACCCCTTGGTTTATTGATGACAACGAGGTCGGAATCTTCATAGACGATATCCAGCGGAATAGACTCCGGTTGTAGAGTCGTTGTCTTCGTCTCAGGCACTTCAACTAGAATCCGGTCTCCCTCCTGTACCAGGTATCCAGCCTTGACAGCCTCACCGTTTACGGTGACCAAATTTTGGTCAATGAGCTTCTTTAATTGTGAGCGACTGAGGTCAATATGTTCCGTGAGCCAGACATCTAAGCGAGTGTCAAGGCCGTCTAGCACGGTTAGTTCATGGGTCTCAACGCTGGCGGTCATGAACCAAGACCTCCCAGAACAAGAGGGCTACGCCAAAGACGATGGCCACATCGGCAACATTGAAGACAAAGACTCGAATATCCACGAAATCTATAACTGCTCCCCAGCGTAAACGGTCAATGAGATTACCAATGGCCCCCGCCAAGGCAATGCTTACACCCCAGCGTACAAAGGCACTCTTGGTTCTAATCAACTTCCATTGCGTGAGGATGAAAAGCAAACACAGAACGGCAATCGCTGACAGGAGTGCGACCTTTCCCTGGAAAAACCCAAAAGCTGCCCCCCTGTTCTGTACATAGGTGAGGTACAAAAGAGGAGGGATCAGCGGAATACTCTGTCCTTCAGTCATTTGAGCCATAACAACGAATTTCGATACACGAT
>JAAZLY010000068.1 GCA_012799115.1 Bacillota bacterium | reverse complement strand
GTGACTCGAGGAAAAGTGACTGATATGGACGAACCCCAGTATCGTGCAATAACGCGACAAGACGAGGTCAGCCCTTAGGCGTGACCTCGTCTCTGATCGAAACTAGAATCTAATGCTTGTATGCAAGTGTAGTCCCATGCCTTCGGTTCTAGGAAAAAGAAGGCCCAAGGCATTGATGAGGCTTACGTCAAACTCAAAGTTGGCAAACTCCAAACCCCAACCCAAGTCAAGTCTGAGTGCCGCCTTACTTTGCTTGATCAGAGCAGTTTGTATGGGCATGAAATCCCAAGGCCGATACTCAAGTCCGACCACTTGGCGTGAAGACAGGCCAGTGGCTTCAGATGAATGTAAGCTCAGATCTGCCAAGACTGTCAATTGATCCATGGCCTTGTATGCCGCCCCGAGTCTAAATGTCCTGGGAACCTTCCAAGCGATATTGGCTCCAGCTACGGTCTCGCCAACTTCATAGTTGAACGCAGCATTCTCAAGATCGTCTAGATCAACACTAATGTCCATGGAAGCAGAACCTTGTTCCACATTACGCCAAGTGATGGTACCTAAGTTAAGGATACTAGCATCCAGCTTGAGCTTATCATCAAGTAGGGTGGTGGACACACCAAAATCCATCGCAAAGCCCGATCCCCCTAGGGAAAAGGCGTAGGTGCCTGTTCCTTCTCCGCTAACTCGAGCTACTCCATCAGCCAGTTCGGATTGTACCGTTGCCTCGCCCTTGTAGTACCCGAAGGCAAAACCATGTAAGTATTTTCCGCTAACCGATACGATGATCTCTGGCAAGTCTAGATCATCCAAGAGGGGGTTGATGGGTGCGGCGAATGTCAAGGCAGCTTCTGCGTAAGCTGCGGCCTCACCGTTGGCATCGCTGAACTTGTACTCTTTGTTCAGCTCATTTCCCTTCAGAGCTAGGCGTAAGACCTCGCTGGGAATTTGTCCATTTCCGACAATTTGCCCAGATGCCCTAAGACCGAATGAACCATATTTCACTCCAAGGTAGGGTTGACCAGCGAGAGTCAACCGGAACACTTGCCCATTGGTCGCCTTAAGGATTACATCTTTGTCTGCTTCATTGAGATCTTTGCTGCCGTAGCGCGTGATTAGCGCTGGATTCCAGGAGTTACTATGGGCACCTACGGAAAGACCTAAGGCAAACTCTAGATCTCTCTCTGAGTGTTGAAGTGCAGGATTCGTGGATATGGCAGCTATTGGATTTGGATCGAAAGAGTTTTCTAAAATCTGTGCCTGAGCGCCTACGGAGAACACTAAGACAAGTATGAGGCATGACCAGAATGCTTTCATTTCAAAACCTCCCATTCGTTGATTTACTTATTCACGGCGATGAGTAGTTCAGCCCAAGCCATGAGCTTCACGTAATCCTGATTGGTGAAGGAGACGACTGCATTTGCTGTGTTAGGTATTGTGATTCTTACTTGAGCGTAAGCCCCTTCCCTTAACAGATCACCGGTCTCCTTGGGTAGCTCAACGGGGATTTGCTCTTTGCTGCTTGTTGTTGTTCGACCCATCTCGTTTACTGGAGCCGGGTCAATGGTCACTCTCACATGGACTGCATCTGGATCCGACGCTGGGGTTTCGCTCCTACTGAGATAGATATCAACGACGGCGCCGATGGGTAGCCTGTAGTCAAGCTCAACTTCGCCACGAAGTGAGGTGGTTAAATCCTTGAGTCCATCAAGGGACGCTTGACTCATATCCACGGAAGATACCTTGCTCTCATAGGCCAGGATATCCTCGGAGACAACAAAATCAAAGGGAATAACGATGGAGTATTCCATCTCTAGCGCATCAGAGAGATGGATGGTTGAACTCTTATTTCCTGTCTTCAAAACTCCGGTAACAGTAATT